>CAYXFO010000075.1:0-13791 GCA_964464255.1 uncultured Pirellula sp. | reverse complement strand
GGTCTCACCTCAGAACTCCTTGCGTCGGGTACCTTTTTGCCACCGCCACCGCCGCCCAAACCAAAGGCGCCGGTCGAGGCTCCCAAGAAATGTGACGGTAGCAATGCTGAAACTGCGGAATGCAAAAAAAAGAATGATTAGAGGTCCCGGCTACACCGCGAGACTTAAGTCGGCTTCCGAGGTTTCCGATGAGCGTTCTCTCCGTTCACAGGTGTCGCTTTGCTGAAAAGAATTGCAGCGCCTTCGTGTTTGGCTTGACGGGCTTATGGCAATCGCTCCTGGCCCGCGTCCCTAAGTGATGTCCGGCTCGCTTCCCTCCAGAGCAGACTTGCTCGGCATCGTTGCGATTCTGGCCCCTTCGGGCCTCATTTCCTTGCCTGGATACAGTGCTGGCATGGCCATAGGTGCCGCTGGTTTTTGGCCGGTCTTCATCTATCTCGCCCTGGCCGCAGTTGGGACATCTTGCCTGCTCTGGCGTCTTCAAGACGAGACATCATGCTTGCGACGGCCTGGCTGTGTCTGGGTTGTTTTCGTTGTTGGCGTCATGCTCGCAGCCCTTGGTACGGAGCCATGGCTGGACGATGATGTTTATCGTTACATGTGGGATGGTTTTGTGGTCGCTTCCGGGGGAAATCCGCTGCTGACCCTTCCAGAAGCGGCCGGTGGCTTTCCCGCCCATCTCCTCGCGAAGGTGTCTTATTCGACCATTCCTTCAATCTATCCTCCGGTCGCTCAAATTTTCTTTGGCGGTGTGTGGTGGCTCTTTGCTGCATGGATGCCCGGTTGGGCCTTGGTTTGGTCGGCTTTGGCGATCATCGCGGGCGCATTGTTGGGGGCGCTTTGTCGTGCCCACGGGGCCCCCAGATGGCTGTGGCCAGCGCTTGTACTCAATCCCGTTTTGGTCAAAGAATTTGTTGACTCTTATCACGTCGACGCGTTCGCATTGGTCCTGGTTCTGATCGGTTTGGTGAGTCTAAGTCGATCATGGAGTGCCGTTGGCCAGATATGTTTGGCTGGAGTTTTTGTGGGCCTGGCCGCGAGCGTCAAACCGCAAGCTTTGGTATTGGTGCCTTTCCTCCCGGGTTGCACCGTGAAGCAACGCGGCGCGGCCGGAGTCGTCGCTATGGGGATGGTTGGACTGTCAGCAGTTTTGTATTTCGGCAATGCTGCGACCGGCCGTTTCTACCTGGAAATGTTGCGGTACTTCCGGACCCACTGGTTATTCAATCCATTTGTCGTCGATGTCGTGAGCCTCGGGATTCGCGGAGCTGGAATGGCCGAGACGAGAACCTCGAGCTTACAGGCAGCGATGACGTGGGTGCCGGCGGTTGCAGATGGTTTCTTCGTCGCGACGGCGATCTTGCTGCAGCGACACGCAAGTGGAGCGCTACTGGGAGCGGTGGTGGTCTCGATCTGGCTGGTATGTCAGCCCGTTGTCAATCCCTGGTATTGTTGGCTGCTTTGGCCGATGGTGGCGATCTACAGCGGCAAGGCCGTGGAGCGATATTGGCGACTTCTGGTGCCCGTGATGCTCTTGCCCACAGTAGCTTCTCTTACTGGCTATCCATATTGGATCGAGTTGCAGGATGTCTTCTGGCTACGAATCGGGTTGTGGGTGCTTTGGGCTGGCTTCGCGTTCACGTTAGGCTTCCGGCACTTTCAGACTCGCACTCGCTAAGATCGCATTTATCCATAGTGGCTTTCGCCCCAGCATTGTCCGCGCATCGAACGATGAGAGATCTTCGGTCGGTCGCATCCTACTATTCTGTGCCAATGATCATCACATAAGTGAAGAGACTGCGTTGCCATCGGTCGCCCCCTCCTTGCCAGGGGTCCCCGCGAACCGGTGAGCGGGGCGCACGAGTACTGTCTCGCCGAGAGCTCCTCGGCGCCTTGTCTCTTTACTTATGTGACGATCAATAACGGGACCCGTCCCGTTACGCGCTGAGTACGGAGCGCAAAGAAACCAGTTTACGATTGGTCCACTGTTTTTCGGGGAGTTCGCGTTGGAACTGCAATCCTGCGACTTTGGCCGGCTGCCGGCCCCCAATACTTCATGAAACATCGTGGCTAGAACAAGAGAACTTCGCCAGGCACCTTGCTTTCGTTGTTCTTGTAGCTTTCGTAGCCCTCAGGGAGAAAGAATGCGAAAGCATACTTTTCCTGATCGGTCACCAATGTCTTGATGATCTGGCCAAAGATCTTCTCTTGAACTTCAAGCCACGAGTTTGTGTCATTGGCGAGGCCGAGGAGGTGGCTCTTCAAGATCGTCGCTTCTTCCACCCGATGCTCGAGGACTTGGCGAAGGAGATCAAAGCCTTGGAAGAGCACGACACAGTGACCAAGGTCCTTCTCCATGACGACCAGCTCGTTGAGGATGTCTTGCTTGGTTACAGCCCAAGTTCCACTGCTGAAAGGGTCGAGGATACTAAATCCTTCGCGAATCTTGTCGACTGTCTCCTGCTCGAGATTGAGGCCGTCAATTTTCAAGAGCACCTCCTTGAAAGTGCGAACGATACCCAGACCAAGAATCTTCTCGCCAGCCTGGAAGCTTATGGACTCGATGTTGTTCAAGAACATCGACACCCATTCGATCGCAATCGCGGCATCTCGAAGATACCCATAGAGCTCCTGTCTGGTCGCGTCGTTGGTCGAGTGATCGGCCAGCATCTGAGCCTTGCGTCGATGCTTCTCGCACTTGCGCAGTGCCTCCGTGATCTGACCTTCAAGCTTTCTGCACTCGTCCATAAGCCATGACGTGATCTCTGCCAACCGCACGGAGATCCGGTCGCTGACCTTGCCAACCGCAGAGAACCCAGTTTCAGCGGTTTTGACCATCGCGGTCATGCGCCTGAGCATTCCGTACAGACCAATCCTCTGGGAGGTGACCAAGTCCATGCTGAGGCCGATTGTCGTCTCCCAGTACTCCAGTAGATTAAGCCAGAAATAACCTTCTCCAGAATTATCCTTAAACCAAGGATTGGCGAACTGAGGATTCATCTTGGCCAGATCAAATAAAGCTGGAGACCACCTGGTGCCGAAACCATCGACGTACGTGTTGGATTCAAGAGGTAGCAGGCTTGTCTTGCTGCCCTTGATCCGACCTCCGAGCTCCATCGCTGTGACATGGAAGTCGCCGTCGCTTGTCATAAAGTTTGAGCCGTCGAACTTAGGCAGACGCAGGCTATCAATCTCGTAGTAGGAGGTGACGTCTGGCAAGATGCGAAAGTATCGGTACACATTGCCTGGAATATTTATCAGTTTGAATTTCTTGTTGAAGTCTCGTAGGGACCGATCCATGCTTAGCATCCCAAGCCAGCTGGCGGTTGTCACTCCTCCGAGATTGATGACGTTATCTTCTTTGACGAACTCGCGCAGCTGCGAGAAATCCGTGGCATCACTGATGGCTCCATGGAACTCAATGATGCTGTCTCTGCCGTACATGCGGAATCGGTCACTGTTTTCGTCTGTCATCATGGTGACACCCAACCTTCTTGGTGGTCTTAGCTTGCCTTCTTCATTTTCAGAACTTTTTCAATACCCATCAGCAGCTTGTCGGCGACAAATGGCTTGATGATCCAGGCCATAACCCCAGCCTTGTTTGCATGTTGCTTGAGTTCCGGAGATGTCTCGGTGGTCAGAATGAAGATTGGTGCACTCTTATAGACCGGCAGTTCTTTGATCATGGTGACCATTTGCAGACCGTTCATCTCAGGCATGTTGAAGTCGGTGATGACGATGTCGACATCGTTGTGCTGTTTGGCAACGTGCAGACCGTCGACGCCGTCTTTGCCCTCGATAATTGTATGCCCGCCACCTTCCAGAGCAGCGCGGAGCTCAATCCGGAACATTTCAGAATCATCGACGATTAAGATCTTTGCCATGATGGCACTCCTTTTTCCTTACCAATTTAGCTGGCCAGAGGCCGCAGCGTCGCATCTCTTGTCGTTGTTTCCGCAACCATCCCGACCGGAAAGCTGAGCTGCAACGTAGCCCCACGCGGCTGGTTGCGCCGCAGTTTGACAGTCCCGCCAAGCTTGGCCGCCATGGCTTTGACAGCAGCCAAACCAACACCCCGTCCACTCGATTCCGATACGGACTCCGCCGTTGAAAGGCCATCGGCAAACAGAACGTCGAGAATGCCGTTCTCATTGTCCGTGAAGGTTAGGCCTTTCTGTTTGGCCAGATCTTTGATCTTTTCGAGATTGAAGCCATCGCCAAGGTCGCGAATTTCAACGGTCACTTGGTCCCCTTCGAGTCGAGCTTCGACTTCGAGGTCGACTGCAGTCACAGGCTTGCCTCTCGATTTGGGGCGCAGATAGCCGTGATCGACGCTGTTGTTCAGACCATGCATGATGATGTTGCCAAGATCTGCGACAACGTCTTTCTTCCAACTGGTCACTCCGTCGTGGCACTTGATCGAGCTGAAGAAGCAGCCATTATGCTCAATGGCTTTCTTGAGAGTCGCAACCTGCGCACCGACCATGCTGGTCAACGATTCATTGTCCGACGCGGCGGCACTGTCGCCTCCGCCCCCGAGGACGTTATGAAAGACGTGTCGGTATTCATCCAACTCCCGCTTCAGGTCAACGATGCTTGCAGTGAACTCATTCTTATTGACGTTTTCTCCTTTCAGCAGGTCCTGGCAAGGCTCTTCGGCGAGGTGCGCGACATTCATTAGAGATTTTGCTTTGATCAGGCGCGCACCGCCCTTGATCGTATGGAGCTCGCGGAACATGGTGGCGGCATTATACGAACCTGCAAGCTCGGACTCGACGGCGGTGACTCGACTCTTTGCGTCGTCCAAGTACTTGCCGATCGAAGATCGCTTCTGTGCCACGATTTCTGAAATCATGGTCATCAGCTTTTCATTGGCAGCCTTTTGAGCAGCCATTTTAGCTTCCAACTCGCGCTGCGTTGTCAGGTCCCGCATAGCCAACATCAGGCGCTCGGTCGTGTCCTGATCGTTGACCATCGGGGTCCATTCAAGGGCGATGATCTTCCTTTGGTTGCCGATGAGGATCGCAGCTTCGGAAGGCAGATGTTCGCTGTTGAAGTCCCACGCGATGGAGTTTTCGCCGACCACCGACTTGAGGGTTTCGTTGGCTTGATTAAGCTCGTCAGCGGAGAGCGAAGTCCCGGGCAAGATGAAGTCCACAACGTTCTTCCCAGCGATGGCGTTGGGTTCGACGCCGTAGAATCGAGCCAGGAATGCAGAGAATTCCGTATCAATGGTCAAGGACTGATCGAATGTGAGGATACCTTGTTCGATGTGGTTCAAGATCTTCTGGATTTTCTTCTTGCCAGCGACCACTTCTGCCGTGCGCTCTTCCACCATCTTTTCGAGGTTCTTGCTGTAGTTTTCGAGTTCCTTGTACGATCTCTCGAGGTTTTCTGCCATGTTGTTGAAGTAATTGCCGAGCTTGGCGACTTCGTCGCGTCCATTGACGGTGGCGCGAGCTTTCAGGTTGCCATCCGCCATCGATTTCGTGGTGTCTGTCAAGGAAACGATCGGACGCGCGATGCCTACCGAGACGAAAAAGGTGAGGATGGTCCCAGTAAGGAGCGCGATACCGGCAGCGATGGCCACGCTCACGAAGAAGGCCTTCTTCGCCGCCGCCACTTCGCGTGAGGTCTCCAATGCAACTTCTACGACACCGGAGACTTCGCCGTCTTTTGTCTTGATTGGGGCATAACCTGTGATCCATTCGCCGTTGATCGTGGTGAATATTGCCGTGAATCCACTTTGGGATTCCGTAAGGGCCTTATTCATGTAGGCTTCCATTTTTTGACCCTTGATTTCGAACGGATTCGTGTTGCTTGAGGCTACGAACACGATGTCGGTCGAATTCTCGACCCACCAAGCCTTCACGTAGGTGTAAACATCGGTTTGCAGATTGTTCGTCGCTTTGATTTCGCGGAGCTTCTTACGCATCGTTTCGAGCTCGGCCATCTCTCCGGCCCCACCGATATTCATCGAGATGGCATGATGATCGTCACCGTTAATGGCCGTGGCGGCCGTCCTTGCGATACCGACGGCACGCTCACCAAGGCTTGTTTCGATCCGCTTCAGGTTGTCGAAATAGATGAATGCTCCGACGACGCAGATGGCCAAGAAGAGCAGGGCACTAACCAAGAGCATGAGCTTCGTCTTTAGTGATCCAAACATGGGGTGTCGGTCTCCGGCAAAGGGTCTGCGATCGGTCAAGGCGCGCGTCACTTTAGCTGCACAGTGCGCCAAGCTACTTCCCGCAAGTCACGGTTCGAAGATCGGCGACATTCTGGCAAACGTTAGGCAAGTACTCGAAAAAAACCTGTCTTCCATCTGTAAGCTTATGAAATAGTAGAGGAGATGTTTCACAAATTGCGGATGGGCAGACTCAGCTTGGTTCTGCCATCCAGGCGAACTCTTGTGGCTGCCAAGACTAAGCGGAAGCGATTTCCTGGTACCAGCCGTCGCGTTCTCGAGGTAAATCGGCGCGTACTTTGCAATGCTCTGTCCCAAGCTTTCGATTCTTGGCTCATCCGTGAACTCATTCGAGATAGTCGCATGGGATGTGTGACTTTCAAAGAGATCAGCTGCTCGGCGCGGAATAGGTCCACACCAAGGGCCCAGTTAAGATTGCGGTAGATCGAGCGACTGGATCGTAGGACACTGAACGTTTCGTGCCGACCTATGCAGTTATGGGCGTCGACTGATCCATCAACTGGACGACGTCCGCATATTGAATCCGGATGGAGAGACCGTCATGACGATTGGCGAACTTGGCAAAGATTTGCTGGGTAGTAGGCGATGGATGGTTACCGGCGTGGCTGGCTTCATCGGCTCGCATTTGGCGGAATTCCTTCTCAAGAACGGCCAGCAAGTCGTCGGCGTGGATGACTTTTCGACTGGGAAGGCCAAGAACCTCGAACTGGTCAGAGATATTGTTGGTGCCGAGTCGTGGAGGAATTTTCGTTTTCAACGTTGCGATATTCGCGATCTGGCGACCCTGGAACCTCTCCTCAAGAATGTTGAGATTGTTCTGCACCAGGCCGCTTTGGGTTCGGTGCCTCGCTCGCTGAAGGATCCTTTGACATCCAGTGCTGTAAATATCGGCGGTTTTCTGAACGTGTTGGAAGCCTCGCGACAAGCCGGTGTGAGACGCTTCGTATACGCAGCTTCCGGAAGCACCTATGGCGATCACGTGGAATTGCCAAAAGTCGAGGAGCGCATCGGCAGGCCATTATCTCCCTACGCGGTTACCAAGTATGTCAACGAACTGTTTGCCGAAGTATTCACGTCGGCCTATGGCATCTCCACGGTCGGCCTGCGCTACTTCAACGTCTTTGGGCCGCGCCAGGATCCGGACGGCCCCTACGCAGCCGTCATTCCAAAGTGGATTGCGGCCGCTTGGTCCGGTAACCCACCTACGATCTACGGAGACGGCGAGACCTCGAGGGACTTCACGTACGTCGAGAATGTCGTACAGGCCAACATGCTCGCTGCGCTTGCGGAAAGTATTCCCAAGTCAATTGCGGTTTACAATGTTGCTTTCGGCGAGCGCACGTCCTTGAACAATCTTTTCGAACAGATTGTCGCCGCCGTAGAAAAAACCAAGGGCGCACCCGTGCACTTGAAGCCGATCTATGCGGAGTTTCGGTCCGGCGACATCCGCCACTCACTCGCGTCTATAGAGAAGGCCAGGCAGCAGCTTGGGTATGTCCCACGCGTGGGGCTGAAGGAAGGGCTGATCCTTACAGCTGAGTGGTACAAGACGTTCGGAGTTTCTTGAACGGGTCACTCAGCTTTGCGTGCAATCTCAAGTGCCGAACACCCGTGTCATCCTGCCTGTCTGGGACTTTGGCAATAGCCCACGAACAATGAGAATCTGCAGCGGCGATCGCGGCTTCTCCACGCATACATGATCATCATTCGACCCATAATTTGCGCGTACCTAAAGGTTGGTGCTTCGATGTCGATAGCAAGCGTGATGGATTTCCCATGGAGGCGAAACGATGGGTTTACCGATTGCAAAAGTTGTTGGGACGTTCGTCATTGGCAGAGGGGACGTTGCGAAGCAACACGAGGTGAAGATTCAAGAATTCCAGGGAATGATTCGACAGGCCGCCCTTTTCAAAATGCAGGATCAAAGTGGCGTTGAGGATATTGTCGCTGTGGATCATTTGAACCGGAGATCCTCAATTCTCGGACATTGGCTGACACTGGTTATGATCTCGGGGCGAAAGGTAAAGATTTGCTTTAAGGTGCATTTTAATACTGAGAATGGCCGTGAGCTCTTGGCTGTTGGATCTAAAATTGAGCGTAGCAAAATAGAGCGGCGGATGATTTTTGATCGGCTCAAAGAATTCTGCAACCTTGCTGGGGGCGCCATCAAGCAATGCTTGGGAGTCGAGAACGACAGAAGTGGCTTGAGTTTACCGCTGCTCGCACGCGGCTTTGACGAGGTTCTGTTTATGGATCGAGCACTTCGGGCGAACGCGCTCAAGTATCGGGATGTATGGGTGCTGGCGGCACCATCGTTTAAGGTGACCTGTTCGTCGGAAATTCAGATTGTTGACTGGACGGTTCTTAAGGACATTCAACCCATTGCTCGCAAGAGAGAAAATGAAGGGGAGCTGGAGTTCTTATGAGTGACGCTGCCGAGAAGGTCGACACAAACCTGCTGCAGATTTTGGTCGCAACGCAGAGTTTGCATGCCAGCCACGATATCATGTCCGAGCTCGAGCGCTCCAAATGCTATGTCGAGCAAACGATCGATCATCTGTCGACGGCCTACGCCGTTGTCAACGAGCGGGGCGACATCTTAAAGGCGAATCGTAGCATAGCTCGCTGGTTTGGGACCGATGTCGAGGATCTCGCCGGTCGCAACATGTCCGAGATCTTTCGCAAGGAATCCTGGAGCATTTTTGTCGAGAAAAAGCGCCACCTGAAACCAGACGCGGGGCGCGATCAAGCAGTGGAGTTTGAGCTATCCATCGAAACTGGGGATAAGGTCTGCGTGGAGTACCTTTGGACGATTCGTCCGATGGGTGATCTTAAAGGAGATTTCGAGGCTCTCTATCAGGTGATTGGCCAGGATATATCTGAGGTCAAACGCTTTGAGAAGCAGCTTTCACAGATTTTTTCCTGTATCCCGCTTGGCATCTTTACGATCGACCGGGCTGCCTGCGTGGTCGGTCCCTATAGTTCCTATGTTGAGCATCTGCTGGAGCTGAACGAGATTGCGGGGCGCTCTTTGAACGCGATCCTCTTTGATCGGTGCGGCGATCATGTTACAGCCAAAATGCGAGACGGGATCGCTCAAATCAAGGCTTCCCTCGGCGTGGACGCCTTCTGGTTCGACTCCTCAAAGGTGTTTTTTCCTTCTGAAGTCCGTATTCCCTGCAGCAACAATGATGATCTGGGTTACCGCTGGATTGGTCTGTCCTACCATCCCGTAGTCCAGGAAGGAATCGTGGACAGAATTCTGCTCGTCCTGGATGACAGAACGTCCGTGGTTATGGCGCGCGCTGAGCGAAACAAATTGAAAGATCAAGAAAATCGTTCGTTGCAGCGAATTGTTGAGATCCAGCGGTGCAATCAGGTGCTACTCGATGCGACCATTGCCGAGCTTGATGACTATAGGCATCGCCTTGAGCATTATCTTTCGCAGATGGCACCCATCCAGTCCTTCTGCAAGACTTTACATGGCATCAAGGGCTTGGCTCGGACTGCGGAGTTTTCTTATCTGAAAGAGATGGTTCATGACACAGAGGACCGATTGAAGGCTCTTCCAGGTGATGAAAACGCGGCCGGCAAGGAGGGGATTCTAAGTGAGATTGCGCCGGTAACCGGCGAATTGAAGGAACTGGTTGAGCTGTATCGGGCTGTCACCGGTAAAGGGAGCAGCAACGCACCGGAGCTGAAGCAACGAGTCCGAACCTACGCCGAGTTCATCGCCAGCGATGTGCTGGCGACCCTTGGCCGTTGCGCCGCCAGCGCGGACGAGCGATTGCAGACGACGATTGCCGAAGTCGCCCGACAGTTAGTGCGTCTGTGTCCGACCAAGACTCCCCTTCGGGACTACGAGCCAGTCTTGCGCAGCCGGGTCGAGCAGACCGCCAGGACAGTCGGCAAAAGCGTCGATCTGCACTTTGATTGGAAGGACGTCAGTATCGACAGCGATGATTTATCCGTGTTTGGCGAGATTGCGCTGCACATATTGAACAACGCCCTGGACCATGGCATTGATTCGGAGGATGTTCGAGTCGCGGCGGGCAAACCCACGAAAGGTCAGCTCCATGTGTGGGCGTCGGCGAATGCAGATGGCTCATTGACATTCGGTTTTCAGGATGATGGTAGGGGTATTGATCCGGACAAGGTTGCGCAGTGTGCAATCGAGCGGGGGCTGATCGACGCTGAACGCGCAAGGCAGATGTCTGCGTCTGACAAGCAACGCCTGATTTTGGCTCCAGGATTCTCCACAGCTGGCGCGGTCACTGAAGTCAGCGGACGAGGAGTTGGGTTGGATGCAGTCGTGGGCGCAGTTGAGAGTTTGAATGGTACGGGTCCAACGATCTCGTCCGAGCGAGGGAAAGGAACCAAGTTCGAGGTTACCATTTACCTTGGTGGCCGACGGACCCGTTAATGCGAAGCCGCAGACCTCTGCGGTCTGACTCCCCGATCCCGGGGTGTGCCCAACAAGTTCCAAGTCGTTCGCCGAGTTTGCTTCTCGAAGCCTTGCACCGCCAGATGACCTCAGCACGCAGAGATTCGCAAACCCTTCTGCATTCCAGGCATGGACAAATAGTGTGAAAAGACCATGATGCGCGGAGTCTTGGCGTGCGGTATCCTCCTTTGCAGATATCCGGGGTGACCAACCACTAATCCGGTCAGTGGCATCGGGACAAGGCCCGACGAAGTGAGGCGTGCGAATTGGACTTGTCCGGTACATGAGAACGCCGAGCGAGGAGAACTCCGTCTTGATTTCAAGGACCGGATTATCAGTAGCGTGACCGGTGCATCAGCTTCCATCAAGGTATCAAAATATGAATCTCGATACTCAGAATACACAAAAAGACGTCGCATTGATTATGCCCGCGCTCAATGAAGCAGCCAACCTTGATTACTTGCTGCCGAAGCTTGTTCCAGACTACCGCGTCGTCGTGGTGGACAACGGCAGCACCGATAGCAGCGCAGCAGTGGCGCGAAATCATGGCGCTGAGGTCGTGCCGTGTCCGAAGCGAGGCTATGGTCGTGCGGTATCCGCAGGCCTTGACTATTTGAATTCAACAAACACAGCTGAACCGAGCTCCGGGACCCGCTACGTCGTAGTCTTTGATGCTGATGGTACTTCCCCGGTCAAATACATTCCGACCGTTGTGGAGCCGCTGCGTGAACGGCGCCTGGACCTTGTCATTGGCCAGAGGACTTCGATGGAGCGTGGAGCGATGCCGCCCCATGCGAAGTTTGGCAATTGGTTGCAGGTGCTCCTGATCGGGGCTTTGACGGGGATCCACTACAAGGACATGGGGCCCCTCAGAGCGATGCGCTTGGCGACGTTTAACGAACTGCGGATGCGAGACAAGACTTGGGGGTGGAATGTCGAAATGCAGATGAAGGCTGCCCTCAGCCGACTTCGTATTGGGGAAATGGACATTCACTATCTGCCGCGTCGCTCGGGTCAATCGAAGATTAGCGGCAGTCTCGTCGGCAGCATCAAAGCGGGCACGAAGATCGTGTTTGCTGTTGGATTTTATTTCTTGACCTGGCATGCGCAGCGCCTTGGCGGCGAGTTGCGCACGTTGGTGTGGAGACGATGAGAATCAACAGGGAGTCAGTCTTTGGGCGACGGAGATACCCGACCCCCGTTTCGCGGGCCGGGCATGAATTTGAAAAAAGACCCTGGCCGAGGGAGCGTCGTCGAATGGTAACTTCGCATTAGTTTCCTGTCTCTGACGTTCGTTTACAGACCTCTTGATCTGCGGTTTGCCGGCGACACAGCTCCGCCAAGCTCGAAATAACCGCTCCAGTAAATCTGGTGGTACCCCTCTCTGCATCATTCCCTTATCGCCAAAAAATTCGGGGGAGCTGAGTCGATCCAGCGGTCCTCTGTTTTCCGGGGAACGGGCGACCACTACCTCACGCAAGTCGCGTTGTTGGTATTGGTCTTGTTGTTGTTGTTGTTCGTGTTGCCGTTGTTCATATTGACTCTCCACGCATTCGTTGAATTGTTGGACACGGACGACGACGACCAGCCCGACGCTTTGGTGCCTCGCTCAATGTGGACTGCAAGCGGGTGCGGACTCAGCCGCATGCGCTTGCGCCGCGAAGTCATCCTCAAGGTTCTCCTGTGACGGCGAACCCTGAGGGGAGGCACGCAAACAGATGGTCTCTCGCTCAAAGTCCGTGGACCCTGAGCATCTGGTGCTGCCGCCGAATCGACCCGCGCCCAGGAACGCTGCCTGTGCCGGAGGATGATGGGCGACTCGCTCACTGAAGGCTGCCTCCCGATTCCCCCGTCTCTCACGCCCGCGACCGCAAAGGGAGAGGAGGCGTAAGTCTCGTCGATCATCTGGCGGTCGAACACTGGATCAAGTATCGCAAAGATCGCCTGATGGACGACGCGGTCCCTGAATGGTGCCCGCCAGATTTCGCGCCGCTTGGGGTCCTCGACGATCTTGCGCTGATATGGTCCCCATGCGTACGCGTCGCTTGCGAGATCACGACGGAGTGCCGTGATCGCCGCGGGCAGGTTCATCACAAACTCAGCTCTGTCTGCGGAGCGACGGCATTTGCGCGCAGCTCGACGAAAGCCTTCAATCAGGTTTGCTGGTGCGATGATCGAATCGAAGGTGGTCATTTGCCGATCTGCTCACGAGGCTCGACGCCGGCGCGCTTCATCCCACGGAGCCGTTTGCTCTCGATGCGATAGAGCACCGCGCGTTCAGTCATTCCGAGCAGGCGCGCGGCATGTGCGACTGGGTGTTGCGTCCCACCGAATGAGATCCAGTTGAGGTGGGGTTATTCCCACCCTTCTGGATCCACCTCACCGAGACTCATTCCCAGCAAGTGAGACCCACTTTCGGGCGAGTTATTCCCAGGGTCCGACTCCAGTTGGCCTGGGGTCATTCCCACCCGAACAGCTCCACCTGAAACTATCCTGATTCCAAACCCAATTGCGGAGGAATCAGGATGCGGCTGTCAAAGCAGGTAAGGAAGGGGCTCGTGGCGCGAAAGATTGTCGAATGCTTAATTGCTGGGCAGGGAGTCAACGAGATTGCTCGGACACTCCACGTCGGCAAGGCGAAGATCCGCAAGGTTCGTGAGGCCGCCGAAACGAAGGGCTACCTCAATGGAACGACGCCACTGCCGCCCTACCCAGAGCAACTTTTCCCCGAAAGTGCCGTTGGGCGCAGTGTCGGATCCGAAGTCGATAATCTCCTTTCAAGTCATCTCGACTGGATCAAGGGTCGGCTGACGGCAAACTGGCATGCCGTCACGATTTTCGAGGAACTGCCGGTCAAGGTCAGCCGCTCGTCGTTCTACCGATTCCTGCGGCGGCATCGGCTGTACTCGGGGGCCAATCGCGTCTCTCGTGTGGTTCCGGAGATTGTCCATCGACCCGGAGAGGCCTTGCTCGTCGACTGGGGCAAGATCGCAACTGTGGTTTGTCCGACTACCGGCAGGAAGCGGACCCTCTGGGCTTTCGTTGGAGTGTTGGGCTACAGCCGCTACCGGATGGTGCGACTCACGCTGAGCCAGGACCTGGAAACGACGCTGACTTTACTTGAGAGTATGTTCCAGGA
>CAYXFO010000074.1:0-13842 GCA_964464255.1 uncultured Pirellula sp. | reverse complement strand
CACGTCGTTCTGCCGGAGACGATGGGGCGCGGGGGTGGCAACCTCCCCAACGGTCAAGCCGGCGGGTTTCTGGGCAAAGCGCACGACCCGTTCGCCCTGATGGCCGACCCATCGAAAGCCGACTTCAAAGTCCCCGATTTGCTCCCACCCGACTCGATCGGTGCCGCCCGCATTGAACGGCGACGACGGATGCGAGAAGTCATCGAATCCACCATCGATACGTTTGAAGCCAGCGAATCGGCCAAGATGATGGATGACAATTTTCAGGCAGCCTATCGATTGATGACGAGCCAACAAGCGAGAGCGGCCTTCGATTTGACCGCCGAGCCTGTGGCCGTTCGCGAGCGATACGGCATGAACCGGTTTGGGCAATGCTGCTTGCTGGCTCGACGGCTCGTCGAGGCGGGCGTTCGATTTGTCACGATCAATACTTTTCTCACTGTGTTTGATGAGATCACATGGGACATCCACGGCAGCAAACCCTTCACTTCGATCGAAGGGATGAAGAACATCGTGGCGCCGATGTATGACCAAGGCTATTCAGCCCTGATTGAAGACTTGGTGCAACGCGGCATGCTCGACGATACTCTCGTATGCAATGTCGCCGAATTCGGTAGGACTCCGAAAGTCAATCCTGCCGGTGGCCGCGATCATTGGCCAGGTTGCTTCACCGTTTATTTCGCAGGTGGCGGTATTCAAGGAGGACGCGTCGTTGGCAAGAGCGATCCTATCGGTGCGGTTCCCGCCGAGCGTCCGACCGAGCCACCCGAGATCATTGCTACGATCTACCATGCATTGGGTTTGAATCTAGAAACCCATTTGCCTGGTCCTGCAGGAAGACCCTTCCCGCTGGTCGACTTCGGCTACCGAGAAATCCGAGAGTTGTTCTAAGGCGAGTTCCTGCGGTCAGACTCGTCTGGGCTTTCCGTTCCAACCTGCATGACCTATCCTGTTTGGCATGATGGATCCTCGCTTCACTGTACACGGCGCAAGCCGACTTCTCGCGTCCGGCGCCCTGAGTAGCCGCGAGTTGGTCGCGTTCTTTCTGGAACGAATCGATCGCTGGAACGGCCAAGTCAACGCCATGATTGCGATCGATCGGGAGTTGGCGCTGGAGTCGGCGGATGCTTGCGATGCGATGCGTGACCGCGGCGAGGCCGACTCCCCTTTGTGCGGGATTCCCATCGCTCTGAAAGACAATCTTTGCACGCGGACGCACACGACTTCGTGTGCATCTCGCATGCTCGAAAACTATGTCTCGCCGTTCGATGCACACGTGGTGGAACGATTGCGGCAAGCGGGTGCGATTCTGATCGGCAAGACCAACCTCGATGAGTTTGCGATGGGTGGTTCGACCGAAACAGGAATTTTCGGTCCGAGCCATAACCCTTGGGCTAGTGATCGCACGTGTGGCGGTAGCAGTGGCGGTTCCGCAGCAGCGGTGTCCGCGGGCTTTGCATCCGGTTCGCTCGGAACCGATACCGGAGGTTCGATTCGTCAGCCCGCAGCCTTTTGCGGTGTGTGCGGCATCAAGCCCACGTATGGTCGCGTCAGCCGGTATGGGTTGATCGCCTATGGCAGCAGTCTCGATGTCGCGGGTGCCTTTGCTCACGATATCGAAGATCTGGCACTGATCCTGCAATGCATCTCAGGACACGACCCGCGCGATTCGACCTCGCTCGATGTTCCTGTTCCCGATTTTGAAGCTGAAGTGAAGGGGGCTCGCGCTTCTCTTCGACTTGGCATCATCCGCGAACACCTCGATAGCGATGGATTGCATCCGGAAATGCGTCAAGCACTTCTTGCGGCAATCGAGGTCTTCCGATCCAGTGGTGCAACCATCGTCGATGTCTCCTTGCCACATACGAAGTATTCGATCCCAGCCTACTACATCATCGCTCCCTGCGAAGCCAGTAGCAATCTCGCGAGATACGACGGTGTCCATTATGGTTTTCGAGCGGACAAAACCCACAGTGTTGGTAAGGAATCGCCGCTCGAGGTGATGATGGAATCGACGCGATCGGAAGGGTTTGGTCCTGAGGTTCGTCGCCGCATCCTGCTCGGTACCTATGCGCTGAGCGCGGGCTATTATGATGCGTACTATTTGAAGGCGCTCAAAGTGCGGCGCATGATTCGCAACGATTACGATGCAGCTTTTGAAAACGTGGATCTTCTGCTCGGACCGACAACTCCCAATGTTCCCTTTCGCCTGGGTGAAAAGGTCAACGATCCCGTTCAACTCTACCTCGAAGACTTGTTCACTGTCGGAGCCAATCTAGCTGGGATACCCGCCATCTCGATTCCCATTGGGCGAAACGGAGATGGCTTGCCACTCGGCATGCAGTTGCAGGCTCCGCCACTGCAGGAGGGGACTCTCTTAGCAGCAGGCTATCAATTTCATCGGGAAAGCGGCTACCAACCGATCCTCCCAGACATGGATGGGCTGCAGTCATGAACGAAACCTCCCTGCAATACCGCATTGTCATCGGTCTTGAGGTCCACGTTCAATTGGCGACGGAGACCAAGTTGTTTTGTCGTTGTCGGACCGATTTCGGTCAACCACCTAATACCCAGGTATGTCCGGTTTGTTTGGGTTTGCCAGGTGCATTGCCGGTATTGAATGAACAAGCAATCGCGCTCGCGGCTCGCGCGGGTGCTGCGTTGCACTGCGAGATCGCCAGCTTCACCAAATGGGACCGCAAGAATTATTTCTATCCGGACTTGCCCAAAGGGTATCAAACCAGCCAGTATGACTTGCCTATCTGTGCCCATGGCTACTTGGATATACCCGTAGGCATCGAAGGTGGCGATTCGATCGTCGATGCGACGGTCAGCCAACGCATGAGGAAACGGATCCGCATTTTGCGCGCTCACTTGGAGGAAGATGCAGGCAAGAGCATGCATGACGAACATGCAGGACGTGCGGATTCACGCATCGATCTCAATCGCGCGGGGACGCCACTTCTGGAAATCGTGTCGGAGCCTGACCTGTCGAGCGCCGCGGAAGCGAAAGACTACATGACCGAAATGCGGTTGATAATGGTCTATCTCGGAGTCTCCGATGGCAACATGCAGGAAGGTTCTTTGCGAGCCGATGCCAACGTCAATTTGCATATCGATCGCGATGGCACTACCGTGGCGACTCCGATCGTAGAAATCAAGAACCTGAACAGCTTCCGCGCTGTCGAGCGGGCGATCGAGTTTGAAGTCGAACGACAGAAAAGCGAGTTCCTGCGAACGGGATTGACCAAGGGGCAAGTCCCCAAGCAAACTCGCGGATGGAACGATCTCTTGGGCCAAACCGAATTGCAGCGAGAGAAGGAAGAGGTTTCGGACTACCGTTACTTTCCGTGCCCCGATCTTGTGCCGGTCATCCTCGACGAAGCGTATCGAGACCGCGCTCGCCAAGACGCCGCAGGGACCCCTACCTATTATCGAGACCAACTGGTTGAAACGCATCAATTGCGAACTGCCGATGCGGAGGTGTTAATACAACAAGGCCGCGATTCGGTAGAGTACTATCTCTCGCTAATCGCCAACGGAGCAACCGCTAAACGCGCGTCGGCCTGGATGCTACAGGATGTCTTGCGATACCTCAACGACAAAGGGGTCGGCATCGGCGAGTACCCAATCCAACCTCCTAAGTTGGCTCAACTGTTGAAATCGATCGATGGGGGACGTGTGGATACGAGCCAGGCCAAGCAGGCGCTCACACTCCTTCTCGAGCATTCCGACTGGACCGTCGAGCAATCGATCGATGCCTTGGGTATCGTGAGAGTCGACGATTCGGAGATGGATACGCTTTGCGATCTGTTGCTATCCGAGAACCCCGATGTGGTGGAGAAAGTCAAAGCAGGCAATGCAAAGGCCGTTGCCGCTCTGGTCGGACAAGCCAAGAAAAGGAATCGCAACGCCGATCCTCGTGTTGTTCAGGAATTGTGCTTGAAGAAAATCGCCGAGCGTTCATAACAGCGTCACCAGTACTCGAAGTATCATCAGTATCAGCACCATGGATCTACAGAAATACTTCCGACCGGAAATCGTTGCGATGGCCCCCTACAAACCTGGGGAGCAACCTGGCGCGACCAAAGTCATCAAACTCAATACCAACGAGAGTCCCTACCCCCCCAGCCCGCGAGTCCGAGATGCGATCCTCGCTGCCAGCGAACGTCTCGAGCGGTACCCAGACCCTTTGGGCACATCCTTTCGCAACGCGGCGGCTGGCGTACTGGGCGTCTCACCGGATCAAATACTCTGCGGCAACGGGAGCGATGATATTCTCACGGTGCTAACGCGCGCATTTGTCGGCAAGGGGGATCGGATCCGCTTTCCATTCCCTAGCTACATTCTCTATCGCGTTTTGGCTGCTCTGCAGGGTGCCGTGTCCGAAGAGATTCCTTTCGACTCCCACTTTCAATTGACCGATCGGTTCTTTCAACCGGATCCAAGTCTCAAACTCGTTTACATTCCCAACCCAAACAGCCCGAGCGGCACCTTGATCGATCCTGATACGATCCTTCGATTAGCGAGACAACTCGATTGCCCTGTTGTGGTGGATGAAGCCTACGTCGACTTTGCTCCACGGAGTTGCGTTGACCTGATTGCCCAGGATCCGCGCATTCTCGTAACGCGCACTCTCAGCAAGTCCTATGCCTTGGCAGGTTTGCGATTCGGATATCTCGTCGCGCACCCATCGGTCGTCGAGATTCTGAGAAAGGTCAAGGACTCCTACAACACCGACGCCATTTCCATCGCTGGAGCTACTGCAGCGATTTCCGATCAAACATGGTTGCGAGCGAATGTTTTGAGGATGAACCAAACACGCGATCGCATGGTCGGAGCGTTAAGCGGTCTTGGATTTCAAGTGACACCCTCGAACGCGAATTTTCTTTGGTGCACGCGCACCGATCGCCCCGTTGAACCGATCTATGCGGCTCTCAAGTCGAATGGCATCCTCGTGCGGTACATGAACTACCCGCCATGGGGAGACGGTTTGCGCATCAGCGTCGGTACCGATAGCGAAATCGACGCGATGCTCGTTATTCTTGAAAGCATCCTGCGTGTCTAGCCTGCATCGAATGACTCCCGTCTATTGATGCGTTTTCGACATGCGTTTTGACCCTGTGCAGTGCTAATGTCGTTTCTGTCGAAACCGTAACACTTGCAAGCTGAAATCAGTTCATGAAATCGCCAATCATATGTCGGCGTAACGATTGAATCGAATTCGCCAATCGTATCGGTTAACCAAACTTTCAAATTGTTTGAAAGGACTGTAACAGTTTGCCGAGGCGCTCAACTCCTGTGGTACGTTTGATGCATCTGCGGGGGAGATATTCTGTCAATAAAACCGCGGAAGCCGAGGAGACGCCGTTTCATGACGCCTAGTTGGTTTGCATGCCGCGATACCGAGCGAAACGCAAATGCTATTCTTGCGGTGTTTCATCGAGCGAATCTCGAGCCAGGGGTGAGCGATCGACTGCTCTTCGATGCAGAGGTTCGCACCAAGTTGTCGATCCCGGGACTCGCACCTGTATTGGACTGCAGATGCGAGGAAGAACAGATCGTTATCGCTTTGAATGGCAGCGATGGCGAACGATTGGATTTGCGGCTCAAATCCGGGCCGCTTTCGACTCTGGAATCGCTCGATTGCTTGATCGCTCTGTTGACGACCCTCGATCAAATGCATGCGAGGGGGTTGTTGCACGGCAGATTTCACCCGTCTCTGATTTCACTTAAGTCGAATGCAAGTGGCTATTTGCTCGCTGAGACACTGGGATTCGGATCGACGCTGTGTTTGGATGCGACGAGTGGGAGCGATATCGAACGACTGCAAAAGATTCGATATGCATCACCGGAAGAGGCTGGTGCGATCGATAGCGATGTCGGTCCTTTGTCGGATCTGTATTCCGCTGGTCTACTGTTGTATGAATGCTTGGTAGGGAAATCACCGTTCCGAGGAACGACGTCAATCGCCATTCTTCGCGAATACACGATGAAGATACGTGACCTTCCATCGAATGATTCCCAACTTCCGACCGAATTGAACACCGTTGTGCAGCGAATGCTGCAATTGAATCCGCGAGACCGTTATCCATCAGCCGCCGCTGTTGTTCGCGACCTGACCGTTATTGCGGACTCGCTGCGAGCTGGCAAATTGGTCCAGCTACCCATTGAAGAGATTCAGCCGCACTGTCGCATCTCGGAGGCCTCGTTTGTCTCAAGAGCGGGCGAGATGCACCAGATTGAACGAGAGATTGGACAAGCTGTTGCTGGCAAGGGGAACGTCGTTTATGTCGAAGGACGATCCGGCAGTGGCAAGAGCCGCTTGATTCATGAGACGATCCAAGTTGCTCGCTCCGAGAGATTTTTGGTTCTTCGTGGCCAGGGAAAAGACCGCGTTGGACAGCAACCCTTCGGGATATTTCACGGTATTGTCGACGGCTTGATTCAAGCCAGCGAGGAAATACCAGAGCTCAGGGCTCGCTTGCGGGAATCCTTGAAGGACTATTGTGGCACCCTGGTGACCGCTCTTCCCAAGTTAGCGGCTCTCATCGGTACAGAAGATCGAAGCAAACCGGTTCCTGAGGAGTTCCGTGAAAATGCGGCGATCGAGGCGCTCAGTCACTTATTCAATTCACTGGGCAGTTCGGAACTCCCGGTGCTCATTGCATTGGATGATTGTCAGTGGGCCGACGAAATGACTTGTCGGTTGCTTTGCAAATGGACATCCAACCCTCAAGGGACTTCTCGCCATGTTTGTGTGATGGTCGCATTCCGATCCGAGCAGGTAGCAGAGGAGCACTCCCTGCGGCGGCTTCATCCAGAATGCCACATCGTGCTTAGAGAATTCAGCGATAGTCAAATTGCCAAACTTGCTGCCGCCATCGCTGGACCACTACCCGATTCGGTCCTACCCGTAGTGCAGAAAATGTCAGGTGGAAGCCCTTTCATGTTATCGGTCGTTCTGCGAGGACTGGTCGAGACCGAGGCCATGACACCGAGCAGCAACGGTTGGGCGGCAGACGAAGCAGCCTTGGAGGATTTCCAATCATCGCGCGGATCCGCTGAGGTATTGGCTCGGCGACTGGAGATGTTATCCCCTGAGGTTGTCGATCTGTTGACTGCGGGAGCGGTCTTAGGCAAGGACTTCCGCCTCGATGCGGTCACAAAACTCAGCGGAGTCGGAACAGCCGACGCCATTCGATGGCTGGAACAGTCGCGAGAACGAAACCTCGTTTGGGCCAGGGCAGCCGGCGCTCATTTCAGTCTCGTGCACGATCAACTCCGCTCTGTGTTGCTCGCACGTGCTTCTGCGGAAACGCTTCGCAAGCTGCACCAGCGTGCGGCGGAATACTACGAGCGAGAACAGTCGAAGAAAATCTCGAGCATTGCGTTTCATTATGACCAAGCGGGCCAGGTGGGTGCGGCAGTCACGTGCGCGATGCTGGCCGCTGAGCAATGTCGACGGCAATATTCCTACGAACTCGCTGAAAATTACTTTCGACTTGCGTCGCGAGGCTCTGCAT
Source organism: uncultured Pirellula sp. (assembly GCA_964464255.1). Taxonomy (GTDB): domain Bacteria; phylum Planctomycetota; class Planctomycetia; order Pirellulales; family Pirellulaceae; genus JBKCUI01. The sequence continues at coordinate 6,316 of CAYXFO010000074.1, read as the reverse complement.
GTGCAACCGATGATTCACGGTTGCGAATCTTCGAAGGTCTGGCTGACACCCTGACGCTTCGAGCAAAGTACGCCGAAGCAGAAGAAGCTTACACTCAGGCTGTTAGCTTTGCCGAAGATAAATACTCGCGAGCACGCATCCAAGCAAAGCAGGCTACGCTGTGGCTGAAAAACGGCGATATTGAAAGGTCTACTGCAAGCTTTGAAGCAACTCTCAAAATGCTCGGGTGGCGAGTTCCAAAGACGTATCTTGGAGTGTTGATTCTTCTCGCTTATGAGATGATCATCCAGACTCTGCACACTCTTTTTCCAAACAGACTCCTGCATCGCATTCAACGTCTTCCTAACGAACAAGAAAGACTAGCGATCTCGTTGTGCAGCAAACTGGCTCACTTCTACCGGTTGTATCGCACGAAAGCACATTACTTGTGGAGCCATCTTCGAGCGCTGAACACTGCCGAACGGTGTTTGCCGAGTTCGACACTCGCGGATGTTTATGCCAAACATGCGCCCGCGGTCTGCATGATTCCTTGGTTTCATCGAGCGATTGCGTATGCGGAGAAGTCCCTTTCGTTGCGAGAGCAGTTTCGCGACGATTGGGGCAAAGGCCAGACGCTTAGCCATTACAGCTGCATCTTGTACTTCGCATCTCGATACTCCGAATGCATCAACAAAGGACGGCAGGCAATCCATTTCTTGCAACGGACCGGTGACTATCGCCAGGTCCATGTTTCTCAGTATCAAATCGCCGCGTCCCTGTACCATCAGGGGGATTTCGAAGGGGCTCTTCAGGTAGCTCGCGAAAGCCATCGCTCTGGTTTAGATCTCGGAGATGAACGAGCGTCGGCAGTTGTTTTGGATGTTTGGGCTCGAGCGGCTCGCACGACGATTCCGCAAGCATTGATCGATCGAGAGATCGATCGCGAAGTCGACCGCAATCAGGGAGGTGCTCAACGACTTATCCAGCTTCAGATCGCCTCCGGGGTTGCCGCATTGTATCGCAAGGAATATCAGGTTGCGATCGATCACTTGAAGCAAGGTCAGTCGTTGGCAATCTCCAATGGCTTGATCAATGCATATTCCGCTCCCGCGACAGCCTGGCTTGCTACGGCTTTTCGCGAGAAGGCGATCACGGAAAGAAACTATGCTCCGCACTTAGCAAAATACTTGTTGAAACAAGCAAATCGAGCCGCCCGTCAGCACATTCGGATGGCGAGGCTATGCGAAAACGATTTGCCCCGAGCGCATCGCGAACTCGGGTTGATTTACGCGATGCAAGGCGACTATGCCAATGCCGAAAAGTGGTTGCGGCGAAGCATTGAGACAGCTAGATCGCAAAACGCTCGCTTTGAACTCGGTCTGACTCTTCAGGCATTGACAGAAATAGGCGATGTGTTCAAGGGGTTGGATGTCCAGGCGGCCCGCGAAGAATCGCAACGTCTCTTAGCTAACGTGCAAGATCCCGTCGCAATCGAATGCGTGAGCCCACACGGAGATGCCACGCTTTCCCTGGCAGACCGATTTGAAGGGGTTCTCGAGTCGGGTCGTCAAATCGCATCCGCCGTCTCGCCGGAACAGGTTTTTGAGCAAGCCAAGGATGCTGCAAACCGCTTGCTACGCGGCGAAGAATGCTACCTGATCGATTTGCAGAAAATGTTCAGCGACTCCTCGTCAACGACGGAGTCCACCAGTGATCTATTCACGGTGATGATGATTCAACACGCGATGATGAAGGGGAAGGCGACTGTCCTGTCAGAGGATGAGTCCATGTTCCGAGATCGCGAGATCGGACTAGGTCGCTCCGGACTGTGCGTCCCAATCAAGGTGCGAGACGAGGTGGTCGCGTGTCTCTGTATTTGCAGTAGCCAAGTCAAGAGACCATTCGGAGCGGACGAGGAACGCTTAGGGGACTTCATCGGCGCAATCGCAGGTGCCGCTCTCGAGAATGCTGCCGGTTTTGCTAAGCTTGCGGAACTCAACGCCACGCTCGAGCAAAGAGTGTCTGTAGCCACCGAGGCCATCACGACACGAGCTAATCAACTCGCCGAGTCCAACAGCGAGTTGGAACGAACCGCGCAGGAACTGTTGCAAGCCCAACGGGAATTGCGTGAAGCCAAGGATATCGCCGTGGCCGCCAACGAAGCAAAAACGCGTTTCCTCGCGACCATGAGCCATGAGATTCGCACTCCGATGAACGGCATCCTCGGAATGACTGAACTCGCTCTACAAGCAGATCTGGATCCCAAGCAGCGCAACTGCCTGCGTATCGTCAAGCAGTCGGGCGATGCGCTGTTGGCAATCCTTAACGATATCCTCGACATCTCGAAGGTCGAGGCAGGGAAGATGGAACTGGAACATATCCCGTTCCAACTGGCTGAAACGATCCAGGGTGCCGTCAAGCTCATGGCTGTGAACGCATCCAAGAAGCATATTGAATTGCTGTGTGAAATTGCACCCGACGTTCCTACAGGCATCGAAGGGGATCCAGGCCGACTGAGACAGGTCTTGGTTAATCTCATCGGCAATGCGGTCAAATTTACCGATGTCGGTGAAGTGTTCGTGCGATGCCAATGGATGACCAGGCAGGCAGACCGATCGCTCCTGCACTTCTCAGTGCGAGACAGCGGACCCGGCATCCCAGCAGATCGACAAGACGTGATCTTCGAAAGCTTCCGTCAAAGCGATTCGTCCACGACGCGGCGATACGGTGGAACCGGACTAGGGCTTGCTATCGCAAAGCAGTTGGTCGAACTCCAGGGAGGATCGATCTGGGTGGAAAGCGAGATTGGTGTCGGCAGCACCTTCAACTTCACTATTCCAGTCGTCGAATCCCATTGCCAATTCGATTTCACATGCCCGCTGGACGGAGTTCGCGTCAGCTTGATCGCTAGCCACGAAAGTATCCGGACCAGTTATCAGAATACGTTGGAACATTCGGGGGCGGATTGCCGTTGCTATCCGAGTCTCGCTCAAGCATGGCCGGATCTGATTCGTTCCGATTCGATGGATATTGGGCAATCCCATATTGTTGTACTCGATACCGATTGCAATGATTCATGGGCGAAACAGTTCGACAACCATGAGAAACGATCTTGGCTTCGCGAAACGCCCATCCTGCTATTGGTATCAGCAAATCAAAGTGCTTCTGCACCTGTCGCCCAAGATTTGAACATCCCATCCGAGCATTACTTATGCAAGCCGATCAGCAACACGGAATTGATAGCCCATGTACGGAAACTCTTGGGATTATCCCAACCCAAACAGGTCGCTGATCAGGAACCGAGTGCCATCCAACGTTCGCTCCATGTGCTGGTGGTCGACGATAGCGAGGTCAATCGAGCGATCGCTGCAGGCTTTTTGGAACTCTTCGGGCACACGTTTCAGATGGCCGAGAATGGAGAAGAAGCGGTCGCAGCAGTCGAGACTTCGAAATTCGATGCGGTACTTCTTGATATCGAAATGCCCTTGCTTGATGGCTTCGGAGCAACGCGACAAATCCGCGCACTTCCAGGAGAAAAATCAACAATTCCGATCGTTGCGATGACGGCACATGCGTTGGTGGAAACCGAATCACGGTGTCTCGAAGTCGGCATGAACGCTTGCTTGACCAAGCCGATTCAAGTCGATCGACTGCAGCAAGCCCTCGAAGAGATTGCGAAGGGAAACTGGTCTCGCAATCAGGAATTGGTTGTCTGATTCGAGGCGGGTGCGGGGCTGGAAGCGTGCGTTTCGATCGTTGGCGGTGCATCTGCGTATCCGGCATACCCGCCTGATACTTCTCTGATCCGCCCCTCAATCCTAACCAAAGCATCGACTACATCGGGATCGAATTGTGTTCCCCGTCCTTCCAAGATGATCTCCATGGATTTCTCATGGCTAAAGGCGGGCTTGTAGATCCGTTTCGATCGCAACGCATCGTAAACATCCGCAACCGAAACGACTCTTGCCGAAAGGGGAATCCGATCGCCCGCGAGTTGACTCGGATAACCGTTCCCATCCCAACGCTCATGATGGTGAATCGCAATCTCGTACGCCATCCAGAGAAAGCTCGCTTCCGAATACGCTTGAGCCGATGCCTTGAGCGTCTCTCCGCCGATCCGAGTGTGCTCTTTCATCACCTCGAATTCCTCGGGAGTCAACTTCCCCGGTTTCCGAAGAATGCTATCCGGAATCCCGACCTTTCCAATATCGTGCAAAGGACTCGTTAAGTAGATCAAATGGACAAACTGACCATCGATCACTTTCGCAAACTTGGGACAGTGAGACAACTCTTCAGCGATCATTCGGGCATATTCGCGAATACGTTCCAAATGCTCTCCTGTATCATCGTCACGGCTCTCCGCCAGCTTAGCCAGGGAGAAGATCATCATCTCACGACCTTCTAAGCTCAACAGTCGCTTGCCCGCATTGATCCGCAATCGCAACTCATCCGGACTGATCGGTTTGCTTAGGTAATCGTCCGCACCCGCATCTAATCCCATCAGCAACGATTCATGCTCAGAACGACAGGTCACGAGGATAATGTAGGTGTATTGAATCGAGGGACGACGTCGAATCTCGCGACAGAGCGATACGCCATCCATGTTCGGCATCTCCACATCGGAGATCACAATCGACGGGGTGAAATGCCTCAGCTTATCCAAGGCCTCGACTCCATCGGCCGCAGCCTCGAACTCGTAGCCCAGTTCGGTGAGAAAGTTACCGAGGATCGCTAAGGAGATCGGATCATCGTCGACAATCAAAACTTTGGTCGCCGCGCGCTTGGTCGCGCCACCTGTGCCTTGGTTTCCCATTTTTGCGTTCCAACCTCCCTGCCCCAAACGATCCTAACGCTTCAAAGCTTCCAAAAGGACACCGATCTCCTGCTGAAGCCCCAGCCAGGAGTCCGCCACGACTTGTAGATCCGAGCTGCGAGCCGCCCGTTCCAAATTCGCCGCTGCATTCGATAGCCTCTCCGCGCACATGTTCGCGGCCGTTCCCTTCATTCGGTGAGCGAGAGACGCAACCTTGGCAATGTCCCCGCTATCCATGGCGCTTTGGAGGTCGAGTAGATCACTGGGTAAGCCTTCGGAAAGGATCTTCACCAAACGCTCAGCCAGTTCAAGCTTGCCCATGCAGCGGTCAATCAGCCGTTGGCGCTCGAAAACAACCTGCTCTTTTGTGAGTTGATCGGAACGTGAAATCAACATGATCCCTACCGCGAGAGAAGAACCCGTTTCTCCTCTTCCTGTAACGGTTCCCCGAAGAATGCGTGGGAGTGAAACTCAACGAATATTCCAGAAAACAGCCACCATGCAGCGTTTGGGCAAAAAAGGAAAAACGATCGTTGCGTTCGGCAAAGTCCACAGATCGAGAAGAGCCCTTCGCCCAAATGCATCCAGACGCGAAACCTTACGCCCAACGACGATTTTGTCCCTGCCAAATCCCACTCCCGATCCGGCGGCGAGCCCTCAGAATCGCCCGCTCCACAGACACCAACTTGCGATACACTCCCGGCCGACCACGGAACCGATCCAAAGATTTCCGGTACTTCAAGTAGAACATGAATGTCTCGGCAAAATCTTCGCTAGCATTCGTCGTGGCGTAGTCGGTGATGAACTCATCGAGCAAATAACTGTAGAAATGACGCAGTCGCCCTCGCTCGGTCCGACATCGCCCCTTCCCGGCTAAATACTCCGGATTCCGCTTCAACTGATTCCGCCAGCGATTGTAAGGGGTCGGATTGCAGTTGCTGTAGGACGCACCAAACGTACGTGGAAACCAATCATGACGGAAGAAAACCGGATCATGAAAAAACCATGCATGCCCATACTCGTGACGAATCGTATCGCACAAAGTCATCCCAGGCTTGCGCGGCTGATGTGGCAAGTCGCGAGGCAAGTAGATTACCCCCGGCTCGTATCCCCACTTGGCGTAATGCCCAACCTGCTCAAAGACATATCCCCGTTCCCCCTCGCTCTTCTCTCCCGAGACCACCAACTCCACCACATCCAAATACACACCATCAGCCAACAAACCGATCTCGGCTAGCTCCTGGCGAACATGGTTGTAGGCACGGTCGACGTTGGCCATATCGGGAAGCGTTCAACAACTCAGCGAAGTGGAAAAATACTGAAAAAACCGAGAACCTTTCGATCTTCCAGCGGGTGTCTGCCATCGCTTCCCTGCCTCTTTCAGTCTGCTTCGGGCTAGCTATCCCTTCAACGTCGAACCTGAGAATTTCTCCCCGAACACCCAAATTGGGGGGGTGAGGTTTCTCGTTGTCCGAGAGGTGCTCAACCTGCGTCGCGAGGGGATTTTTCAGGGTATACCAACCC
>CAYXFO010000073.1:7656-13892 GCA_964464255.1 uncultured Pirellula sp. | reverse complement strand
ATTAGGCCACTAGATCCTGAGTCTAGCGCGTCTGCCAATTCCGCCACATCCGCAAGTGCAGGTTTCCGTACCCAAAGGGATGGGCGAGAATATCTCAAAAAACGGGAACGGTCAAGTCGAAGGTTACCGTGGCAATTTTCCCACGATAGGTGTGGGGCGATACTCGTGCTCCCTCTTTTTCAGGACTTTTGCAGAGATGATCCGGTCCGGATGCAGATGAGGGTCCTTGCGTTTCTCCTCATCGGTCAAGTCGACCTCTTTGAGCAACCCTAGGAACTCGATGTTCTTGACGATCCGTCCGAAAACCGTGTGCCTACCATCCAAGATCGGAATGGGTGAGAATGCGATATAAAATTGCGCACCTCCACTCTTCAGATTGACCTCCTTGGTATCGTCATCGACGCCTAAGGGGATGGCTAATGAACCGCGAAAGTGGCGGCGAAAGGTCGGAGCATCTCCTTCAAATCGGATTGTGTAGCCGGCGTTACCCTTGCCATCCCCTTTCTCGCATCCGGTCTGTGAGACGAAGTGCCGACGGACCAAAAAGAATGGCTTACGATTGTAGTAACCATTTTCAATCAAGTAGATAAAGCTGGCTACACTCTCGGGTGCGTCATCCTCGAAGAGTTCAACTTCGATGATTCCTTTTGAAGTGAGGATCTCGACACGCGGATTGTTCTTTTGTTCATCCTCTTTGCGTCGATTGAGTTCTTGCTCCCAATTAGCTTGCATCTCCGGGAGAGTCGCGAGCATTTGCTGCTCCACTTCAGGCAGCTTTCCACTCTCGGCGAGCTTGTTCCAAGCGTTGGTTACCAGTTCCCAGTCTGCATCGATAAAACCGGCATAGCCAGCATGAAGCAGTACATCGTCGGTAATGAGTTGCTGACAGCTCAGTACAGCTCTGGCACCACGAGCCCAATGATCGCTTCGGTCCGAAGCGACTTCCATTACCAACATATCCCGCAACATGAGAGCTACGCTTTCGTAGCGAACTGGATCGCTGAGCACCAGATCGGTAGCCGCATTGCGAAATGCAAACAGTTTGGCGTAATTGTTGTTGAGTTTCTCCAGCCAGGCATACCGTTGTGATTCCTCAAGGTTCGCTTCGAGACGGTAAAACATGCGGGAGTGGGCATCTGAAAATTCAGCCGTTGCAGTTCGAAACTCCTTGAGGGCGGCTCGATATGAGGCTGCGAGTGGGGAATTGTCGTCCTCGGGAATGACTCCGAAGGTTTCCAGCCGCATCTTCTTCGCCTCATTCTCCTTCATCTGTTTGGCGAGTGACCGTGCTTGACGCTCTTCAGGCGTGAGGGGCTTTCTCGGGGATGACGTCGCATTGGAGGGATTCTTTTCTTGCCCCAAGACAATCGATGCGGACAGTGCGCATAGACAGACTGCACTGCAGAGAGAATACTGGATGGCGAAGTAGCTTGGTTTCATGGACAACGGATTGCAGATTCATTGATGAAAAGGACAGACCCCTAATATGCCGCGGCCTCCCAAATCAGAGACCATTGCACTTCGAATTATCGCTGGGGATTTGCGATCTCGAAAGATTCAATTCCAGTGCGATCAGCGGACCCGACCGATGAAGGACCGGACCCGAGAAGCGGTCATGAACCTATTGGGTGGTACGTTTCCTGGGACCTACGCGTTCGATTTATTCGGCGGATCGGGTATTTTGGCCTTCGAGGCGATTTCTCGAGGAGCAAAGAAGGGGGTGATCTGGGAGATTTTGAGACCTCGGGCAGCGGATATCGTTCGTTTCGCAAAGGAATTAGGGCTCCAAGAACGCGTCTCAGTGATCCCGTCCGATGTCCTTCGCTGGACTCGCGATGGTGGATTGGTCAGTCCCAATTGGTCTGCATACTACGATTCCCCTTGGCTTTTGTTCGTTTGCCCACCCTATCGTATGTGGGAGTCCGATGGGGAGGAATTGCGAAACGGGATCGAAATGTGGCTCGCCGCCTGCCCCCCAGGCTCCTTGGTCGCCGTGGAGATGGAAGTGGAAACCGACGATCAGTGGCTCCCAGCGAGACTTTCTTGGGATATTCGCCGATATGCTCCCGCGAAAATCGCCATCGCGGAAACGGTATCTCCTTGCCCAACTCCCCAGACTTCTCTCCCTTAGCGGGTCGCCATTGCACTTCTGGCTCTACTCTTGGTATGCCCCACGATTCTACCTCGTCGAATTTGGAGGTGGGAGATCAAGGAGCGTATGCCAAACCCGGATGGGCAAGAAATCGACAAGACGGCGAAATCGCCAGCCACACTTCGAAACGATCATCTGTTCCGGAGGTGGTCGCTCGTATGCCTATGGGTAGGCGTTATTCTGTGTCTGCCGACCGGTTGCGCCAGTCAGCGTTACGTTACCGAACGGCGCAATCCGGTAAATCCGCTCAATGACGCGCTCAGCCTCATGAATCGAAGCGGACCGCAGCCGACCGGTCGGACATCTTCTTTATTGCGCCACTACGATCTGCTCGATGTATTCAATAAATCACCCGAGGTAGCTCTCGATAAACTTCAGGAATTGACCTTTGAAGAGAAGGGGGCTGAGAAGATCTATGCGATCTCGGAACTCTCCTACATCGTGGGCAAACGTCTCGAAGTGGATGGGAAGTACGGCGCAGCGCTCGATATGTACACGGTTGCTGTCAGCAACGCCTACCTCTACTTGTTTTGTCCGGAACTGGACAACTCGCGCAACCCCTACGATCCGCAGTTTCGCGGAGCATGCGATCTGTACAACACGTCTCTGGAATCGATGTTGAGATTGGTCCACAGCGAAGGTCCACTCACACCCGGCAATACGTATCGAGTCAGTACAGCCGACTCCAATTATGATGTCCAAGTCGTCAACCGCGGCCCCTGGGCGAATGCCGATTTTGGAAAACTCAAATTCAGCAGCGATTTCCAGGTCAAAGGGATCGATGCGAGCAATGTGACCTATGGAGTTGGGGTTCCCATGATCGCACTTCGCAATCGCCGTTCGCCCGACGAACCTGGCGAGAAATACTATCCCGAAGGATTGTCGTTTCCCGTGACGGCGATTCTGCGAGTCACCAGTCCGCACCTCCACTCCACAAAGGATTTGCATCATCGCCATCCTTGTGTGCTGGAACTTCATGATCCTCTCGCATCGACCGATATCGAACTCAACTCACGCCTAGTGCCCCTGCAAGCGGACCTCAGCACGCCGCTTGCATACTTCCTCGACAATCCGAAATTTCGCGAGCAAACCGATAGCACATCGGGGCTGGTTGATCCCAACAAAACTCAAAAACTCCGGGGCATCTACATGCTGGAGCCCTTCGACCCGAACCGCATTCCGGTCGTTATGGTGCACGGACTCTGGTCGAGCCCGCTGACGTGGATGCCGATGTTCAACGATCTGCGATCCTTCCGCGAATTGAGGAAGAACTACCAGTTCTGGTTCTATCAATACCCCACCGGCCAACCGTTCTGGGTGAGCGCGACGCAACTGCGGGCCGACCTGCAAGCGATGCGGCGCGATCTCGACCCGAAATATCAGCATCGAGTGCTGGATCAAATGGTGCTGGTCGGACACTCTATGGGAGGACTCGTCTCGCGCATGCAAACGATCGAAAGCGGCAACGCCTTCTGGAGCATTCTCAGCGAAAAACCTTTTGAACAGGTCAAAGGAAGCGATGAGGACAAACAAAAACTGGCGGCCGCATTGTTCTTTCATCCCAATCCATCGATCCAACGCGTCATCACCATCGGTACTCCACACCGCGGTAGCGAGTACGCTAACGATTACACGCAATGGATCGCGCGATATTTCATTCGATTGCCATCGAGCCTCATAGAATTGGGCAACTCCTTGATCCGAGAGAATCCTGGTGTCTTCCGAGATACCGCACTCCTGACAACCACCACCAGCATCGATTCCCTGAACCCCAAGTCACCGATCTTCAAAGCGATGCTACAGGCCCGTTGCGCTCCCTGGGTGCGATACCATAACATCATCGGTATCGTAGAAAAGTCCCAATGGTTGGACGCCAAGTCGATGGAATCAGACGGAGTCGTGACGGTCGAAAGTGCACATATGACCGACGTTGTCAGTGAGATCGTCGTCGCTGCCCAACATTCCGAGATTCACTCCACGCCCCGATCGATTCTCGAAGTACGTCGGATTCTGATCGAACACCTGCGAGAAGCCTGCAACAAACCGGATATCGCATCTTGCCTCCAGGTTCCTTCCTCTTGGCGAGATCCTCAGGCGGAGCCAGTTATACTAAACAGCCCATGGACCTACGGCAGTCATGCCTCACCTCGCAATGCGACGGTCCCGTTTGCACCGTGGCGGTCACCTACGCTGTGGGGAGCCCCAAACTATCGGTAGGAACCCATGACCGATCAAGTAACTCCGAATCGATCGAAAAGAAAAACTCGTCGGCAACTGCTTCGAGCTTCCCTAGGCATCGCTGCACTCGTAGGTTTGTATACATGGCGACTCGAACCCCACTGGATCGAAATTGTCCGAAGAACACTAGCCATAAACAATCTACCCACCAGTCTTCACGGCTCGACCCTCGTCCAGTTGTCCGATCTGCATATCGGCCCCCAAGTCGATGATGCTTATCTACTGCGCGCGATGGACTTGGTTCGCGACCTGAAGCCAGACATCGTCGTCTATACCGGCGACTTCGTCAGCTATCACTCAGACCTCGACGGCAATGTTTCGCAAATCATACCGCAATTAGCTCAAGGTCAGATCGGAACCTTTGGCATCTTAGGGAATCACGACTATGGACGCGGCTTTCTGGATCACTCGTTCGCCGATCGCGTCGCCGCCATGGCAAGCGACGCAGGCGTCACGATACTTCGCAACGAGATGGCCTGCGTTCAAGGACTAAACATCATCGGCGCTGATGAGCTATGGGTGAACCGATGCCATCCGCAGGACTCGCTACAGACACTTCCGCCCAACCAAGCAGCCTTGGTCCTGCTCCACAATCCCGATGGTGCGGATCTCCCAGTCTGGGAGCCATTCCGAGGATGGATTCTTTCGGGACACACCCACGGTGGGCAATGCAAGCCGCCGTTCCTGCCACCCCCCATCGTGCCAGTCCGCAACCGGCGATATACCAGTGGCGAGTTCGACCTTGGCGATGGCCGCCACATGTACATCAATCGTGGATTAGGCCACTTATTACGCGTTCGATTCAACGCGCGGCCCGAAATCACCGTGTTCACATTAGTATCCAAAGCATAAGAATTTGAGCGTCCCTCGCTCACGCGTCGGGTTGTGATAATCCCTGAGAAAACATTGGCTGCTAGCAATTGCATCCGCGAAAATCGCAATTTCGAAGCTGACTCGCCGGTTTGCAGCTACCGCCAAGTTGCTGCACTTGCTAGCTACGCTCGCTCGCTGTCGCGAGGTCGATCGAGATTCACAAGAAACTCCGCCGACCTCAAAAGGGGATCGTCGTAATGAAGCTGGATCACTCCCGATCGCTTGAGCTCCTCGACTTGCTTAAGTTCCGCCGAGTAAATAGCCTCCGAGATGCGATTCAACCGCGAAGCCCGCTGAAACCATGTCATCACCAGCATCGCCAAAATCAAAACGGGCAAGGCGGAGAGTATCGCAGCCGTGGTGAGCATGCTGAACGTTGGATGCGGGAAATCCTTTGAGGTTGATGAAGAGTCCATCCACGCGTGATAGCTGGCGACCAAGTAATCGCGATAAATCGCCATGATCGGCCCAGCGAATAATCCCCAAAATATCAACGTCGCAAGGAAACCGAGTCCTTGAACGATCCACTTCGGTGCACGCTGTTGTTCGAAAATAAGATCGAATGTCTCTCTAGCTCGCACCTGAAGCTCATCGACACCGCTTAAACGTATCATCAACTCCTTGGGGGGCTCGGGAAACTCGTTGGTGCCACCCTGAATACGGGCGACCGCTCGATAGAAGTGTTGCTGAGCCGGTTCAAGCCTGTCCTGAATCTGGCGGTGCAGTTGCTCGCGGATTCCATTCTGAACCTCGTGCTGCGCCGCACGCGATTGCCCCCAGTTTCTCGCCCACGCCGCAAAGGTACCGAAAATCGAAGGGATACTACCTGTCATCGACAAGAGCAACCGATCCCACGCACCATGCGTCAAACCGAGAACCCCGAGCATGGTCCGATATGGAAACCAAAGGAGGCTCGTGCTGGCGATGATGTCCGCCCTCACTCGGTCGCGGATCACCGTTTTCAAAACGCTTT
>CAYXFO010000073.1:0-7646 GCA_964464255.1 uncultured Pirellula sp. | reverse complement strand
CTTTTGGATCCGAGCACCGCTTCGATGGCTTGGGCCGGAAGCGATTCGGCCGCCGTATGCAAACGTCGCACCGACGATGAGAGTTGGGGGACCCGGGTTTCGAGCAACGAACCCACTCGGTGCCGTAATCGCTCGCTCGCCGCTGCCAAGCGATGGGCTTTCGTGGCCGCGAGCGATTCCATGGTCTGCTTGGCCAATCGTTCCCGAAGATCGGTCGCCAATTGCATCCCAATACCATCTTCATCGCCGTCCGCTTCGAAGTCAGCGACCAAAATAGGCTCAAGAATTCTAGAGCCTGGTGCGCTAGCTCCCAATGCGGATACATACCACTCCAAATCGGATCGCAACGACTCCGAGGCTCGATCGACATGGCTCACCACCGAAGAAGCCGCTCGATGCGAGAGACCCGCAGGAGCAGCGCGATCGATTTCGTTGATCGGGGTGGAGTTGATAATGGGCAAACAGACCGCGCCATCGGTCAGTGCCGCTAATTGAGCGTGGATCGCGCTGCGCAATTGGTCCCTGCGAGCGACGATCAGCTTGATCGGTGCTAGACTCATCGCATCGCGAGCATTGGCGGCTGCGACAGGATCATCGTCTGTATAACCCGGAGTATCGATGATCATGTACGGCCGGCCCAGATCGAGCATGCAATGGGATGGGCAGGGCACATACGCCTCTCGTTCCGCATTGAGTCCTTCCGGAGGATTCGGGCCGATCCAAGTCAATTGCGAAGTCGCCTCCTTGGCCAGAACGCCGCTCGGAAGCATTTCCGAGATGCGGCGATCGAGAACCATTTGCCTAGCGATCCACGTCTTGCCTTGACCCTTCGCTCCAACAATCGCCACACTAGGCAATGCGACTCCTCGCCCCGACTGGATGTCGGAAACGGTCGCGCGATACTCTTCGCACCACTGCAAAATCGTATGGCATACCGCTTGATGACCAAGCAACCGACGGGCTGCTCGCTCGATTTCGTCCGCGAGTCGATCTGCTTCGTTCATGTTCGCTGTGACCGCTCCATTGCATCCAGTAGTTGATGTATCGATTCCAAATTCGATCGCTCGATCGTCATCGGACGCCAAGCACTGCACGGCAGATCGCTACGATGACCTTCCTTCACCGGGATCGAACTGGAAACAAGCTGCCGCGAGCCTCCCCCCAGCTTCACGTTCGTGGGTTCGCCACTGGCCGCACGCTGAAGCCCCAACTCATCTGTCAACACCGCAACCAGATCGGACAACTGTTGCCAAGCGCTCTCGGACTCCGCCATGGCAGGGACCGAATCGGCGCTGGCCAACATGAGGCCAACCCCGGCAGCACCCGCAAAGAGCAATTCCTTGAGCGATGCAAAGACGAGCACCGATGTCCCTCCGAAATCGAGCGGGATCATGATCACGGCCAACAACGGCGCGAACAAAATACCCGCTGGAGCAACTCCGCTGAGAATGCGTTGGCGAACAGGCATCTCCGACCAAATCTTGCTCGTCAGGGCGTCGATGTGCTGAGGCTCCAATTGCGCGGTGCTCTCGGCTTGAAATCGTTCAATCGCGCGTTGGCATGCGTCACGGACGGCTCTCTGTTTCTCTGGGAATTCGTCCAGACCGAGAAGCCCGAGTGCGTCTCTCCGTGCCAAGTGATCGCAGAGGGTATCGGCTGTTACGACTCGGCCTGCTTCGCCCCGTTTGAAACGCGCTCGCACCCATTCACCGACCGCACTGCTTCCATCGGAGAGCCATCCAGGAACTCGAAGCCACGAAACAGCTCCTGCCACCGTCGACTTGCCCGCTTGGGCGATGCGTTGCATCCATCGGCCGGGCTTCGCCCACCAAGGGGCCGTACGCTCCAAGGATTCCGCGATCTGTTGAATGATTTGCCGTGATGCCTGCAACCGCAATCCCGATTGAGACGCCGAGGAAGGATCGATCGAAAAATCGGTACAGGCATCGGCGATCACTTGTCTCAAGTATCGAACCTGCTGTTCCAATTGCTCGATATGTTGCGTAGCGATCGTCAGAGAACGATGAACGGTCGTGGTCAAGTGGGTGGTCGCTGAACGAATCGCATCGGCGAGCAGTTCCGTCGCTTGCAGTTGTCCACCTATGCGAATCAACCAATCCGCATCGGAGATGGTATCGGGAGGCTGAGGAGCGGGCGCTCGATCGACGCGAAAGAAAAGGGGCAACTGCAACTCGGTCTTCGAAGAAACCAGATCTTCAGGAGGGGACGGCAGCCGCTCTCGCAAGAGAGGGCCGTCAAAGTTATATGCCAAATAGACTCGGCGAATGTGTGAGGCGCGGTACAACTGATCCACCTCGCGCGCGATATCGGCGGTCGCATAGCGTCTGGGAACTCGATTCACCGCCAACATCCGTTGCACATGCGGCATGCGCTGCTCAAGCAACTTCAACAACCGCGATACGGTCTGGTCATGCAGCGCATGAGCAGGAAGGACAACGAGAAAGGCGGAACAAATGATCGCCGCCTTGGATAGTACTTCAAATCGCGTTTCCGCCGCTCGAGCCGAAGCCTCTTCGTACCGCGTGATCGGTGTCGATGTCGAACTCGGCGCGACCAAGCCGGTTTGAATATCCGGGCAATCCATCAATGCGATCCCCAACCGATCCAAATTCGGATCGGTCGCGATCAAAGGAATCTCGATCGGTTGTCGCTGAATGGTTCTGCCACTCGCGTCCTGAATCATGCGAGGGCTCATATCGTTGTATTGCTTTGCCGCCTCGACCGGATCGTCCGACAGCATCTCGCATCCCGAAGCAAAGACCGACTCAAGTTGTCGAGTAACAAATCCCCACACTTCGGTTTGGGTGCGCCACGAACCGGGTAACCACAATACGAATCGGTGTGTCCCCTCGTTGTTCGCAGAGCCGATCAAAACCCGTCGACGTTGATCGACATGACGAATGGGGTTTTCTAAAGGCGATTTGTCCGACTCCGATTTGTCCGACTCCGAAGGGCCAAGAAACGTTGCGACGAGCGAACTTTTCCCCGCGTTCAACATCCCCAACACCGCAACGATCGGACAAGCGGGAGCCGATGCAATCGATTGAGCTTGCAGCAACGCCTCGCGAAGAGATTCCGAACGCTCCGACTGACGAATCACATCCATGAGCGTCTGCGATCGGACGGCTGAATTCACCGAGACGGCAAAGGGCTCAACGCAGAGCAGGTTTTCCAGTGACTGCAAGGATTTTTTGAGCGTTGGGTTCACTGCCTTGACTACCCTAGCGTCCAATGAGGTTTGACAAAATCGTCGGTTTGCCAATAGTAGAGCATTCCTGCATCCGATCCAACAGGTCGTACATGGTCCATGGCATAACCTTCAATCGACTCTCCCTCACCTGCTTCATCGCATTGTGCATCTTGATTCCGGTCAGTTTCGGCTTGGGATTGGCATTGTGGATGGAGAAAATTCCGGAACCTCCACTCAATGCGTTGGTTCGCATGGATGTGATGTGGATTGCACCCAAGTCGGCACTGGACCCTCAACGTCTTGTCCCTGCTATCAGCGTTCGCAATACAACGCAGGAATCTTGGAGAAATTTATCGATTGGGCTAAATAAGCAGTTTTATGCCCAAGAGCCAAAGGGGATCCCGGCAGGCGAATCGATCACCCTCCCGCTCGAAGCCTTCGTAGCACGCAATGGGAGCGTTCGCTTCCCCCCCGATCAACAGGATGTCAAGCATGTGACTGTTTTTGCTCAGATCGGCACAGGAGCGCGGGCTGTAAGCGACTTTAGTATCCCTGCCAATGCACTCACGGAGGTGACGGCTCCGCGCAAAGATCCCAACGTCGAGTGGATCGAGCCTAACGCTCCCAAATCATCACCTCAGTAACGCCACTCTTGGCTGGCAATTGGTGCTCGAACACGATTCGAACCCGGTCTGCACGGACCGGATCAAATCGCGCTTCGTTCCATTGGCTTCCAGTAGGCTTGTCCGGTCGATGCACTTCTCGTTCAACGCGCTGCCAACGACCATCTCGAAGGATTTCCACCGCGAAGGACTTCGGTGGCTGCACGCCTCCTCGATCGTCATAGATCCCCATCTCGATTCGGGAAAACTCGACTGGCTTTCCAAATTGGATTTCGAGCCAATCGGATTCCGAGGGAGACTCGTAACTGGTCCACCGATTCATCGGCGTGGGAGCAAACATCGTTTTCCCATCATTGGCCTTTTCCGGCGTTCCCCCGAATCGATCACTATGCGAAGCGATCGTTCGTGGATACTCATCTCCCGGTGCACGGTATGCGAGATTTCCTGCAGGAGGTGGCGCAACACGATATGGCAATTCCGCAGGCCCCCAAGCTTCGATCTCCGTCAAACCGATCGCGTACCCCTTCATCGCATCGATTTGCAATTGAATCTTCGAGACCGACACGTTGTTCAATTCAAGCGTCGTAGGACGATGTCCAACCCATCGGATGGACGAGTCGACCTCAAGCGGCTTCCATGCTCCATCGGACCAGGTTGCGATCCGAACCTCGTTTGGTGCGCGGATGGTGCCGACGCGTTCTTCTTCATCGTCGAGGAAGTACAGCTTCAATTGATCGATGGAGCGAAGCATCCCGAAATCCAGCTCGATAGTCGTGGTGGAATCGGATCTCGGCACGCTCGCCCAGCGATTCGGAGGATGTTGAACGTACCAATAATTGCCATCTTGAAGCTTGGAGATCGAGGTCCCCTGGGCCGTCGAGGAAGCGACGATTCGAGGAAAGTAGGAGCCATGGTTATTGACGAGATGGTTCACATGTCCATTATTTTCTCGTTCGTTGGAACTCGAGGGCTTCTTGGGAGCAGGCAGATCGACGCTTGCGAGCTCAAGTTTCTTGCTCTCGTGAATAAGCTGACCGTCGCACAGGATATGGAGTCCAGGTCCCATGCCGTAGCGCGTTCCCTCGCGATCCCAAAGGATGGTGATATCGCGGTCGCGATAACGAAGGCCATCGAGCGCGAGATAGTCCCAATGATCAGGGAACAAGGGAACGAGCCGAAGGGTATCCATGTTGGAGGTATCGATCCCAACCAAACCCGTAATGATGAGGTCGATGTATCCCGAGTGAAAATAATGCTCACTGTGATTGTAACCATCATGCCCTTCGAACGAGCCGGTATCCGGATGGAGGGCTTCGGCCAAGTAGGGACGACCATCTTTGCGGTGCGATCTCGCATAGATCAACAATGACTTCACATAGTCGTCGGCCGAAATGACCGATGACGGTCCATTCTGCAGATGGTTCGCGAGTCCTTTCAGCGTTTGCGTGGTGGCGTAAGGCCAGGATTGACCGCTCCACCAACAACAACTCTTCATCAAGAGAAACATCGGGTCGTTCCGTTCGACGGTACTCGGGCCGTAGTCTGCGAAGAACCCATCTCGGTTCATCAGCTTGCTCCACGCAACATCGTACGGAGAGTCGGGTGGAATCATATCAAACTGCCAAGGGACATAACCGATCAATTCCCGGCCATAGGGACTCCCGGCGAATTGTCCGTCTTCATAGATGAAGGAGTTGGCGGTGACCTTGTGCCCATCCTTTTCTTCATCGTCCCGGTATCGGATCAAAAAGAACCGTCTCTTCGGGTCCCAGAGTTTTTCATAAACTCTCTCTCGAAGCCCATCCGCGAAGGTCTGATACTTGGTTGCCGTTGCTTCGTCCCCTTCCCGCCTCGCCAAATCAGCAATCGCAACGGCTTCGGCCCACATGTACGCGTTGAACGAGGGACGATAGCTGGGAGCACCCCGCAAGATGTCTTTGGTCTGTCGACTGGCGATATTGAACTCCATCCCATCATCGTGACCTACTTGCCAAAAGAGCCCCACCGGCTCTCCTCGATACGATTCGACGTAGTGCCTAGCCTTCCATGCTTCGAAGTTCTCGATGAGCTTGGGTAACAGCCGCCGCGTCCATTCGGGATTCGGGTGGACTTGGTCGACCGCGACGATGGAATCGGCCAGCCAGGTCGAGTAGTTGCGAGGCTGCGCGCCGGGAGTCTCCAACCAATAGCGCCCGTAATCTCTCGCGATTCGCGGAGATCTCAGCCATCGCGCTTCGTAGAGTTGATGACCTGCGGGGCAACTGATCGCGCCGTACGCTCCCGACCAAAATGGACGATCGATGAACTCCGTGAACAAGTAACCCGTGTCAGGCGATCCATAGGTCAAATGCTTCGTCATCAACTCCCATCGGTAATAGTAGGTCGTGACCAAGTCTGGTTCCGGGCAATCGAAGGCTGGGACATGATCGACATACCAATCCCAATCCCGATTATCCCAGAATGTCTCTCGCTCCAGCAACGCCCGGTGATCGATGACTTGCCCAAGGGATGGAACCATCATGACGGCGATCGCAGTCATCACCAGCATGCTTCGGATGGGAGTGATCAAGGATTGGTGAAGAAACGTAGAAAACATGAATGGTTCCTGACTCGTTGCATCACCACGATCGGCTCGCAACGCGTAGCAATGGGAGAGGGGGTGCTCGCAAAAGGCGTTGGATGCTCAGATCAGTACCGGCTTGCCCAGACTGCGCCGTACAGGAACCCACTGCCCTGCATGCATGAGAGAGTGAGTCGCCAGCAAGACCATGACATCGCCGACTCGAGGAAACATATTTCGCCAGTGCTCTGGGCTCGGCTTGTCGAGATCGGAATCGGTCATTCGATCAAGGGCTGACATGACTGCGGCGTCGACTTGAGCCAGTAGGGTTTCATACTCCGTTTTGGAGACGAACCCGGACGGATCATCGCTCTTCGCTTGATCCTTGCCGTGTCGCTCGGCGAATCCTGCGGGCAGTGCCGGAGCAGCACCTGGCGCAACGGAATCGAGGATCCCCGCGTTGGAGACAATGAGGTGCCCCAATTGCCAGGCAATGTGATTGCAACCCTCACCAGGACGAACCATGATGTCGGCATCGCTCAGGTCGCTCAGGTAACTGGATACCACCATGTTGGTTGTGCGTAACGTTTGTTTGATCGCTTCTCGAGCATCCATTTTGTCTTTTCCTGTAGAAGACGTTTCGAAATTCAGAATGGCTCAGGATATCCCGATTTGCGGTGCTGTGGGATGGGGTTCGTTTGTAAACCATAATTTCATCAAATCCCGGTTGCCTACATCCCGGAAGCTTGCTTCAAATAGGGGACGTCCAGGTTCACAACTGTGGGTTGATCCAGCCCATTCGTCGTCACCATAAAATAAGGGATCCTCGAGTGTCACGTAGAGCATGGTATCAAGCGGAGCTGTTTGTTCGCGATCGAAGGGCTTTCTTGCTGGCGGGAGGTTCGCTCGCGTCGATCGAGAGCCTGGACCGGAGAAGAGAGTAAGCATGGACCAATGGTCCGGCTACGACGCTCCGCGAAAGCGATTGCTGAAACAGATCGCAGATACGAAAGCGAATGCAGTCGTTCTGACAGGCGACATCCACAGCAATTGGGCGAACGAACTCAAGATCGACTTCGACGACCCCGATTCACCAAACGTGGCAACGGAATTCGTCGGCACGTCGATTTCCTCGGGGGGCAACGGATTCGATCGGCCGAAGTACCTCGACCAACTCATCGAGGAAAACCCGTTCGTCAAATTCCATAACGGAGAGCGAGGATACGTCCAGTGCGAAGTAACGCCCAAGGAG
>CAYXFO010000072.1:2392-13912 GCA_964464255.1 uncultured Pirellula sp. | reverse complement strand
CATGAAGGCAACGGGTAAGAAATTCGCTTACCATGTCGGAACTATGATCGAAGTTCCTCGAGGTGCGATGACTGCGGATGAGATCGCCGAGTCGGCCGAGTTCTTCTCGTTCGGCACCAACGACTTGACCCAAACCTGTTTGGGCATGAGCCGCGACGATTCGGGCTCTTTCCTCCCCGCCTATCAGAACTTGGAGATCATCAAGACCAATCCGTTCGCCTCCATCGATCGATCGGGTGTCGGCCAATTGATGAAAGTCGGTGTCGAGAAGGGGCGATCCACTCGCAATGATCTGAAGATCGGGATCTGCGGTGAACACGGCGGCGATCCATCGTCGGTAGAGTTCTGCCACATGATCGGCCTGAACTACGTCAGTTGCAGTCCGTTCCGAGTACCGATCGCTCGTTTGGCAGCAGCTCAGGCTGCTTTGCGGCATCTCGCTCCTGCCCCCACCAGCAAACCGGTGAAGGACGCGAAACCGGCGACCAAGGGTGCGGCAACTCGCAGCCGAAGTCTTGCCCGTAGCTAAACTGAGATAACCGCAGCGAACGTAGTTATCACCATCCCCAAAAAAAATGGCGAAGGAGTCTCACCGCGAGACAACTTCGCCACCGGGGGGGAAGGAATCATGAGAATGGATTGCCAATGGAGATGGCATCTCACGTTCAGTGGAACTGTAGGTCAGCAAGACTCGGCTAGCTTCATTGAAGTGAATCTTTTGCTCATCCCGAATGCCTTGGCAAGTTGATCGCATCTGGGTTTAACGAATGTACGGCCTATGCAGGCATGTCGCCATCATCATTGCTGGCAAGTCAGATAGGTTGTGCGTTTTATTCAACGCGATAATAGTCGCGATACCAAGCGACGAAGCGGGCCACTCCTTCTTCGACACTGGTCGAGGGTGCGAATCCGATTTCGCGCTGCAGGGACGACACGTCAGCGAAAGTCTCCAACACATCCCCCGGTTGCATAGGCATCGGCTTGAGGATGGCAGGTTTGCCGATCGTTTTTTCGAGAACCTCGATGAAACGCGATAGTTCTGTTGGCTGATGGTTTCCGATATTGTGCAGCCGATAGGGTGCTGAACTGATCGCAGGGTCGGGGTGAGCTGGGTCCCATGCCGGGTCTGGCGCGGGAATGCGATCCAAAAGCAACACCATGGCCGACACGATGTCATCGACATAGGTAAAGTCCCGTTTCATGCGCCCGCCGTTGTAAACCTCAAGCGGTTCACCTGCGAAGATAGCCTTCGTGAATCGAAAGAGCGCCATGTCTGGTCGCCCCCAAGGACCATACACGGTGAAGAAACGGAGTCCGGTGGTGGGCAATTGATACAAGTGCGAATAGCAGTGGGCCATCATCTCATTCGCTTTTTTGGTCGCAGCATACAGACTGACCGGATGGTCGGTGGAGTGAGAGGTTCCGAAAGGTTGCGTGGTATTGAGACCGTAGACACTGGAACTGCTCGCATAGATCAGGTGCGGTACACGCTGGGCCCGGCAGCCTTCGAGGATGGTCAGTGTCCCTTCGATATTCGATTGCGTGTAGGCGAAAGGATTGGTCAGCGAATAACGCACGCCCGCTTGAGCCGCGAGATGAACCACTCGGTCAAACGAAGTGTCTCGAAAAATTTTTGAGATGGCTTGGCGATCTTCGAGTGAGACGCGATGGAACTCGAACGCATCCCACGACTGCAGAACTTGCAGACGATCTTCTTTGATCTGCGGATCGTAGTAGGCGTTGACATTGTCAATGCCGATCACGCGATAACCCGATTCAAGGCATCGCCGCGCCATGTGAAATCCGATGAATCCTGCGGTCCCCGTGATGAGAATCGTTTGCATAGTGTTCAAGTTCTAAGCTGTGGGTAGTTTCAAATCGCGAAGAAATGGGTGGAGCGGTTTTGGAATCGCAGGGGCTTTGTGAACGGCTATCCGAATCCATGACTGAAGCGATGTTGGATCCACAATAACGCCTTGTGCAAAAAACTCTGTTGCCCATCCGAGATCGTTGTGAGATCCCCACAAACCGCTCCAAACCAACCGGAGGCAACGTCCGCTTTCCATTCCATTCGATGGGGCATCAAACAGAAGATCTTGCGGGCTCAAGGATGAGTTCTCGATCAGCGTCATCAATGCGTCTGCTGATGCGATCAATACATCGACGCTGTCGGGATGGCTCCAAGCGGACCAGGAATCAAGACTCTCGGCCACGGACCAAGCGATCGAAAGCTCGCGCTGAGAATCCTTAGAAAGAGGAGAGTCCTTATAAACAAGATCGCACTCTTGTTTGGCCAAACGGCGGATCAATGCCTCATGCATCGGCGGGAGACCGACCAAATGCCAACGCTGCAAAAGATGCTCTGGCATCCTAAGCTCCCCAATTATGTTCGGTCGATGGAGGCGTTGCTATCAAGGCTACTCCGCCGGTTTCCAACTGCAATACAGCATCGACGCATGCCGATGGAATGAGCATCGAATCCCCCTGCGTCAGGTGATAGACAGCCCGCGATGTGCGAATGCTGCCCGTACCAAACGGCACGGTCGCGATGGCGAATGTCGCAATCGGCAGAGGAAACTCCCCCGGCCCGACACATTCCGTCAACTGGAACCGATCGCAATCGACGAGCATCGATTGCCCAGGCGTACCAGTCTCGATCCGAGTCGACATCGAGACCGGGCCGCGATCGAAATCGATCACTTCGAGGGCTTGGTCGATATGCAAGGGGCGAGGCTGACCATTGACATCGACACGATTCCAATCATACAAGCGGAAAGTGCAATCGCTTGACTGCTGGATCTCGGCAACGATCAATCCTGCTCCTAACGCATGGACGGTCCCTGCCGGAATAAAAATGCAATCCCCAGGTTTGGGATAGAGCGTATGCAGGCACGATTCGGTGGCTCCTCCTTGAATCGCCATCTGCAAGTCGCGACGGGTTACTCCTGGTTTAAGACCTGCATAGACGACCGATCCCGGCTCGGCATCGACGACGTACCACGCCTCGGTTTTGCCCCGGTCGGGAACCGGCATGCGTGCCCCATAGGCATCGTCGGGATGGACCTGGACGCTGAGTACCCGCTGGCAATCCAGATACTTAAGAAGAAGCGGGAAACGGCTCGATGGGCCCTCCGGCCCGACCGAGGGCCCCAGGACGGCATGAGCGTGATCTTGGATCAATTGCCGCAGGGTCGTCCCCGCTAAGCCTCCTTCGCAAACCACCGATTCCCCCTCCCGATGGTCGACCAATTCCCAACTCTCAGCCCAAATCCCGGAATCTGGAACCTTTTTTCCCAGTCGCTGGGCCAGTCTTTGCCCGCCCCAGAGGTAAGATCGGAAGAGTGGCGAGAAACGAAGCGGATAGTCTGGAGTAAACATGGATTGCCAAATCGGCTTAAACAAACAAACTGGAGGAAGACTGAAATGAACTTCCCCTATTGTAGCGAGAGGATCCGCACCCGATGAAAGGTGACGATCTATTCGAAAAAAGCTCGATGACCTTCGGAGAACATCTGGAGGAGTTGAGGCGGGCCCTTGGCAAAGCGTCCATTTGGCTCGGGGGTGGCTTCATCATCGGGTTGCTCCTGGCATCCTCGGTGATCCGATACATGCAGGGGCCGTTGGAGGATTCGCTGGAAAAATTCTATCGAAAGAAGTCCGAGACCGAGATCGCCAAGGCACTCGATGTCGAGGAAGCATCGAAAGATCTTGCCGATCTCTCTACCTGGATGCGCGAAAACAAAGTTGCCAGCCAACTGGTATGGGTCGATCCAAAGCGTTTGCAGCGTGAGGGTTCGGAAGACCTCGCGATCCTTGGAAACGCCGACTCTGAGGGTTTGCCCGATTCAAAAAACATGATGCGACTGCGACTGTTTGTTCCGATCCAAGCCAGCACCGAAGCGCTGGGGTTGCAGGAACCGTTCATGATTTGGGTCAAGGCCGCGTTCGTGGTGGCGGTGGTCGTGGCCAGCCCGGGAATCTTCTACCATCTCTGGCAGTTTGTCGCTGCCGGTCTTTACCCCCACGAAAGACGCTACGTTTACTTTTTCTTGCCGGTGAGTCTGCTGCTGTTCTGGGCGGGAGCCTTCCTCGCCTTCTTTGTCATCTTTCGTTTGGTGATCGACTTCTTGCTGGACTTCAACGCCAGCATGGGGATTGGAGCCTCCCCTCGATTGACCGACTACATGTCGTTCGCGTTGTTTCTGCCGTTGGGCTTCGGCATATCGTTTCAATTACCGCTGGTGATGTTGATTTTGGAGCGGCTCGGGATTTTCAGCGTTCATACTTATTCATCGCAGTGGCGCGTCGCAATTCTTGTCATCGCATTCATCTCGATGATCCTGACACCGGCGGAAGTATCGAGCATGATTGGAATGGCGGTCCCGCTGATCGGTTTGTACTTCCTAGGCATCGCAATGTGCAAATATCTGCCGCGCAGTTCCATGCAGCAGTCATTCGGCAATGCACAGCGAGTCAGATAAGCAAGCGCGAGATGCCCACCGACGAGCCAGCCATCGGCAACTCAAAAATGTTCGGAGAGTTTCCGCTCTCTATTCGCATCGCTCAGCGCAGCGTGGTCGTTGCGATTTTGATCCCGATCATCCTGCGCGCGCTGCTGCGCCAGCGCGGAAAGGTCAAGATACCGTGGATGCAGTTCGCCGTGGGAGCTGCATCGGGTGTTTGCGTTGCCGTAGGGTTTTTTGCGACTTACTATGCCGTGATTCGATACCCGTACATGGGGCTCGTCGATGCAGCAGATGGCGATTTGTTTTCGAAACATATCGAATCCAAGCAGAAATGGGTTCGGGTCGCTGGCATCCTCATTTGTCTGGCAATCGCTGCGGCTGGAATTTTGGTGCCGATGGGAGACGGTCAAGTCGCTGGCTGGGAGTGGCTCGTCATCCTTTATTCGAGTGCCGTCTTCTTCTTCGTGATCTTCCTGATGTTCTATTACGACCGCATCGACCATCCGACGATCGCCACATTTCTGCGATGCAGCATGGGGTTGGGTATTTTCCTGTTTCCTCTATTCATCCCTGCCATCATCATCGGTTCCATGCGTGTCAACACGCTGCTCGATGAAGCGATCATGAAAATGGAGGCGGAAAAGAAACGAACTGGTTTCTCTGAATAGACGAGAGACTGGGTTGCCGTTGCTGCCGAAATCTACGTTGATCCATCGTTCGGAACGAATCGAACTGACTCTCCTGCTTTTCCTCCATGGCATGTCGCTCGCCTCGTGGTTTGTGCCGATGGGGATGGTGTTGGAAGCGGCGAGTTTGAGATGGCTGATCCCGTTCGCGTTTGCCGCTTCGGCGATCGCTGCATTGCTCTCTCCACTGTTCTTCGGAGCGATGGCCGACCGTTCGGTACCGCCGATTCGTGTACTCCGTTGGCTTGCTTTCGGATCAGCGTTTTTCGCTTTGGCTGTTGGACTAGGAATTCTCAACGGATATCCAGGTTGGTTGATCTGGATCTGCATTCAATTGCAATCGCTGCTGTCCATTCCAACCAACAGCCTCACCGGTTCGATTGTTCTGTCCCGCTTATCTCATTCGCATAGCCAATTCGGTTCCATACGAGCTTGGGGAACCATCGGCTGGATGGTCGGCTGTTGGCTGGTCAGCCTGCTCCATCTCGACAAACAGCCGGTCGTATTCCTTTGGAGTGCTGGTTTGTGGGTTGTTCTGGGATTGTTCACTCTGATGCTGCCCGTGGGTGACGCGTTACCCGACACCCAGAAGCCGCTGACTCTTCGCGAACGCTTCGGCCTCGATGCACTGGCGTTATTGATCCATCCTGGCCATCGAGTGGTCTTTTTGACAGTGGCCATGATCTCTGTTCCCTTCGCCGCATTTTATCCCTACACGCCCGCTCATCTATCCGATTTGGGGCTTCAAAGGATCAGCGCATGGATGAGCCTTGGTCAGGTTCTTGAAGTTGGCGTCCTCTTCGCGATCGGTGCGATCTTGAGCCGCTTTGGATTTAAGCGAGTGATTGCGATGGGGCTCATTTGCGGCATCCTTCGCTATGCCTTGTATGCGGTCGATACGTCTTGGGGTGTCCTGACGGGGATCGCGCTGCATGGCTTCGCCTACACGTTCACCTATATCAGCGCGCAACTCTATCTGGCGGAGCGGATCAAGGTCCAATGGCGGACACGAGCCCAAGCGCTACTGAGCATGATGACAGGTGGAGTCGGTAATCTCACGGGTTATTTGCTGACCGGCAGTTGGCTAGCCATCTGTGAATACGAGGGTGTGACTTCCTGGACAACGTTCTGGCTGGGGCTGTGTAGCCTGGTCGTTCTCGTGACGATCTATTTTGCTCGCAGTGAGATCGAGCGAAACAAAGCCTAACGCATCGGGCCTGCGAATCCAAAGTCCTCCGGTCGCCGAGTCCACCTCGCTACTAATTCGTGCCCGCTACTAATTCGTGCCTGGCACCGAGCGAAGCGACCATTGCCACTCATATTCCAGGCCCTTCGCTTAGCTCATATTCCGGGTCATGCTCTTGAACGCATTGCTCTGTGAATTCGATTCCGCGGTAGATTTCCGCCATTGATAACGTACAACCCAGAAACGGCAAATCGATGGTTGATGTGATACCTTCCATAGTCTCGCGCAGGAAGCCGCCTTTGGTCCGACGCAAAACGATCGCGATCGGTTGATGCTGTTCCAGGACGATATAACACTCCAGCGATGGGATTGTCAGATATGCGGCCATCTTCTCGTCGAGATCATGACGTCGCGTTGATGGAGATAGAACTTCAATGATCAACACTGGCTGATCCTGAAAAACTGCTGTGGATTCATTGGATTGGCAAACGACCTGGAGGTCCGGATAGTAGAATCTGGTCCTTCCAAATTGTCTGATGCGGAGCTTCGTATCGGAATCGAACGGGTCGCACCGACTGGTCTTTAGCAGTCTACCAAGCTCGATCATGATGTTGCCTTTGACCTTGTTGTGGCGTAGTGTCGCCCCAGACATAGCCCGCACCCAACCGTCGACGTACTCGCTTTTGGTGAGGGACTGTTCCTCCATCGACAAGTAATCTTCGATGCTCACGAATTCAGGTCGTTCAGCGCCGCTCATTTCATGGGTCTCCCGACAAGACAGCAAATTTCGACGATCGACGTTCGGCCAACATCGAATATACATGGTGTCTGAAGCGATTTCCCGTCGTACCGTCCATCTAGCTATTCAATTTGCGATCTTTGTTTTCGGAATACCAACAATCAAGAAGTTGGTTCCTCGGAGGTGTAGCCCCAGCCAATACTGAAACCCCTACTTTTAGAGTAGCACCTTTGTTTATCAGTGAGTACCCACCATTTGTGCCTGGCACCGAGCGAAGCGACCATCCTTCGAAGATAGAATCCCTTCAGAAGCGTCTCGAATCGCTTCGCGCTCGCATGCAAGAGTGATATCCTGCCACGCATTCGTTGGGGGAATTCGCATCATGGATCTTGAGCTCAAGGGAATCACGGCATTGGTAACCGGCGCTGCCAGCGGTATCGGTCGGGCTGCGGCTCGGTTGTTCGCTGCCGAGGGAGCGTCGGTAATGCTGTGGGATATTGATCCGACAGTCCATGATGTCGGGCAAGCGATCGCGGATGAATTTCAGGTAGGTGTACGAGCTCAAACCGTCGACATCATGGATCGGGATGCGGTGCAAGCTGCAGGGAATGCCACAAGTCCATCGGGTACAGCGATCATCGACTCGGTCGATCATGTAGTCCACTGCGCAGCGATCGGATCAGGTAAATTCGGCTTTCCGTTTACTCGCTTGGATCCGAGCGATTGGGCTCGAGTGCTTGAGGTCAACGTGATGGGAATGGTCCAACTCGCGCACCGGTTTGCTCCCGGAATGATGGCTCGTAAGCGTGGGTCATTTGTCTTTGTCGCATCGGTGGCTGGTCAAATCGGTTCGCAAACCGATCCTCCCTACAGCGCGAGCAAGGCAGCTAACATCAATTTCGCGCAGTGCATGGCCAAGGACCTCGCGCCGCATGGCGTGCGAGTCAACACCGTCTGTCCCGGCATGGTCCAAACGCCGCTGAATCGATCGGTGTGGAAGGCGTGGTGCGAGACTGTCCCCGAATCAGACCGACTCAGCTATGAGCAGTGGGCCGAAAGCAAGATACGATCCGTCGTGCCGCTCCAGTGCTGGCAGAGTTGCGAAGATGTCGCAGCGATGATTGTGTTTTTGACATCTGCACGAGCATCTCAGATCACTGGCCAAACGATCAATATCGACGGCGGACAAGTGATGCACTGGTAGGAGGGGTTATTTTAAGGGTGGCATCTGCGATGCTTCGGGACAGGTTGCGGCAAGGTTACCTGGCACGGGTGCATCGGTTTCTCGCAAGGCCCAATGAATGCCTCCCATCAAGATCGATTGGAACAGCGGATTGGTCCACACGTCTTCGCGATGCCCCATCGACGTATAGAACACGCGGCCCTCTCCCTCGCGACGCGCCCAGGTGGCGGGATACGGAGGTCGCTTGTAATCGTCATCCACCATGCCCTCGGTCTCCTGCACCAAGATGACATGCATGTCGGGCGCGAAATTCTTCAGGCTGTACCATTCCTCATTGAGCGTGAACTCAGATCCCGCATCCTTCAAGCCTGGAAAGCTCGGACTGGTCACCCGCATCTTAGCGGCCTGCTGGCGACCGTGCCGAATAAACTCGCCACCCAACATCGCGATGTAGGGATCTGGTTTGTCCTGCGATTGCAATCGATTGCCTGCCGTATGAAACGTGTCCGAGGCGCAGTGGCTGCCGACGAACCCCTTACCGCTCCGGATTGCCGTCAGTAGATTCTCTTTCCCTTGCGGGCTGAGAGGTAGCTGTTTATCGTTCCCTGCCTGCGTAAGGTCTTCGGTGGTGTAAAAGAAGAAGGCGTCGTAATTCTTGTAGTCGTTGTCGAAGACCGTACCGTCCTTCGTGCAAGTGACTTCGATCCCATGTTTCTTGCACAGGTCGATCATGATCCGTTCGGCAAACGCCCGTTGGCCATCTTTGCGTCGAATCACATCGTGCTCGAAGCCCGCGCTCTTGGTATAGAACAAGAGCTTCTTTTTGGGCTTTTCAGCGACTTCTTGACCTTCTGCTGCCCACACGAGTCCCTGGACGAAAGCCTTGAGGAAGGTTGGGTCGGAGAAAGTCTCGTTGGAGTGTCCGTAGGTGGTGCCAAAGACGCGAGCCTTGCCGTAGCGGTTGGTCCAAAAGACCGGTTGGACTTCGCCGGTCTTTTCGCTGACCGTGGTAGCAAGAACCGTGGTGTTAGGCCAAACCTTTTCGACGATATAAAGTTCATCCTTCGGGGTTTTGTATTCGGAGGGAAAGCCCTTCATGATCGGATGATCGGCCTGGGCAATCTTCACTGGGTAATTGCTTTGGTGTTCGTGATGCCGGCTGGTGACTCCGAGGAACTCACGCCAATCATCGATCTTGGCCGAGCGGTAGGTGTGCATCGCGCAGTGGATCACCACTGCGTTGACACCGTTGTAATGCGGCCCCGTGATGCGACGGATGTAATCTTCATCATCGGTGTCTGCAAAACATTCGTTGTGGATCACCACGTCATATCCCGCTGCCCAGTCGGCTTTCTCATAGAGCGCGATCTGTGCCTTGGTCCCTTTTCCTCCCTCGTTGACGACCGTCCATTCGATCGCGACCCCTTGTTCCTTGGCAGCCAGTTGCATCGCCTTGGTCTGGAACTCGTAATCGTGACAGCATCCACCGGTCACCAGCAAAACCTTGATCGGCTGAGAGGTTGCGGGCTCGGCGGATTCCGCTTGTGGGACCAGCATCGCTGCGATCATTCCAAAAAGGCCGAGAAAACTTCGGCGCAGCCATGTGTTTAAAGATGGGAGAGTCATGCGAGGACCGTTGCGTTAGGAAGGTGGGTGGGGCGAGAGTAAGGATTATCAGTATAACCGCTCGCGGATTGCAGATGCCACCAACCCGATCGGCCTGTCCGGGGCTTTTGCGGCGAGAGTGCGGCCGGTCATGGCAAATCGTGGAGATTCCTGGTATCTTCGTGACATTCCCGAGAGGCAATAAGCTGGCCCGATAGGCGATGAGCTTGTTCGAGGAATGGAATTTGTATTGAGATATGCGTTCGTTGAGAGGACTCGCACCATGACCACCGACTCCGTTCCGCCCCATTCCACCGCTACTCGCCGCACCTTTCTTGCAGCGGCCGGAGCGATCGCCGCTACAAGCTCGGCGCAACTATCCGCGAAAAGTTACGCTCGGGTGCTGGGCTCCAACGATCGTATCGGCGTGGGATTGATCGGTGGTGGCGTGATCGGCAACGCCCACATGGATGTGATCAACAACCTCAAGGAAAAAAATAATCTGCATCCCGTTTGTGTTGCCGACTGCTGGAAGAAGCGAGCCGAGGAAGGGCAAGCCAAGATCAAAGCCGACCATGCGGAAACGGACTATCGCAAGTTGCTTGAACACAAGGATATCGATTACGTTGTCGTCGCAACCCCCGAGCATTGGCACTGGACCATGACCATCGATGCGATGGAAGCGGGGAAAGCGGTTTATTGCGAGAAACCTTTGACACACACGATTCCTGAAGCTCAGGCGGTGGTGAGGCGTCAGAAGGACCTCAAGATGCCGGTGCAGGTCGGAGTGCAGGCCATGTCCGACGACAGTTATATTTCCGCCGCCGAAGCAATCGCTGGAGGAATGATCGGGCAGGTGGTTCAAGCTCAGATCGAATACGTGCGTCGGTACCCAGCCAACGCGGGACCATGGCGTGAACCTGAGTTGGTCGCGCAACATCAGAGCAAGCCTACGGACTTGGATTGGGATGCTTGGCTAGGTACTGCGAAGAAGATCGATTGGAACCCGAATCATTATTTCGAGTGGCGATGCTACTCGGCTTACTCGGGCGGTATCTGCACCGACCTGTTCATCCATCGTATCACGCGGATCATGAAGGCCTGCAATCTTCTGTATCCACGGCGCGTTGTTGGCATGGGTGGGATTTGGCAATGGCCCGATGGGCGGGATTTGCCCGATAACGTCGAGATGATCTGCGAGTATCCTCGCGGCATGACGGTTTATGTGCTCGGAACGATGAGCAATCGCGTGCGGGTCGACCACATCATTCGCGGCGTGGAGGGTACGTTGTTTTTCAATGCTCAGGGTTGGGTTGCCAAGGATCCGGATGGCAAGGTGCTCGGCGAGCACAAGAAAACGGGTGGCGAGGATCAGAATCTGCACCACACCAATCTGCACAATCATCTTCGAAACGGCGAACCCCTCAATTGCCCGATCGAATTGGGATTGGCTGGCGTGGTCGCGGTCAACATGGCGAACGAAAGCTGGCGCACCAATCGCATGATGGGATGGGATCGCAAGAACGAGAAGATGGTTCCTGCCGATCTCCTCAACGAGAGTCACGTCCCCGAGACGATCGCATAGTCGAATGCGAAATAATCATGCCCGAACTCTTCGACAAGCATGGAGGATTCCGTCGCCTTCATTCCTTCAC
>CAYXFO010000072.1:0-2292 GCA_964464255.1 uncultured Pirellula sp. | reverse complement strand
CACCACCTCAGTGCCCGAATTGCGGCAAGGGGATGCGACGTCGCAAGAGTGCCAAGGGAGAATTCTGGGGCTGTTCGGGGTACCCAGAGTGTCGCGGAACGAGGCAAATAGGTTGACGAACCAATGACCAGATTGACCGAGATGACCAGATTGACGGGAGTCAAAAAGGCTGGGTCAACTGGGTCAACTGGGTCAACTTGGTCAACTGGGTCAACTTGGTCAATCCGGTCCCAGAACACAACCGGGGCAACCGGATCGTCCCTGCAACCCGGATCGTCCCTGCAACAGAGTGGGCGGTACAGAACTCGAATCTGTGACCTCAACGATGTCAACGTTGCGCTCTAACCAACTGAGCTAACCGCCCGATCGTTTTCGCTCGCATCTGAATCGAGTCGAAATCCATGGAATTCTTGACCCGATTGCGGTCTGCATTCGACCGGCCGTGACCCACGGCAATATTGGCGAGCCAGTCTGGATTGTGGATGTTCTCCCTCGGATGTCAAGGGCTTGGTTGATGAGTCGGCATGCGGCGTGTATCCTTTCCATTGCTTTATCGATGGATTTCCAGGTTCGCTCACCCCCGATCCGACCATCCCTTCGGCCGTTTCACTTTTCCTCGTCCCTATGTCCCACTCAAACCAACGCGTCGTTATTACCGGCATGGGCGTCATCGGCCCATTGGGGATCGACCTCGAAACTTTCTGGCAGAACCTGATCGAGGGGCGGTCGGGGATTACCGAGTTGGACTGCTTTCCGCCAAGCCCTTTGCCAGCACGCTTTGGGGGCCAAGCGAAATGTTTTACGGGAGATATCGCGGATTTCGGCCCGCTCGACAAAAGCTTGCAAAGAGCGATTAAGAAGAATCAAAAGGTGATGTGCCGCGAGATTGAGATGGGTGTCGCGGCTTGTCAACTAGCGCTCCATCACTCCGGCCTGAGCGATCCATCCGCTCGCGACCCGGAGCGTTTTGGCATTGTTTACGGTAGCGACTACATCCTGACACGACCGGAAGAATATGCGGACGGTGTCCGGATATGCCTCGATGAGAATCAGGAATTCGACTACGAGAAGTGGCCGATGACTGGCCGCCCCCAGGTCAATCCTCTTTGGTTGCTCAAGTATTTACCGAACATGCCTGCCAGCCATGTTGCGATATACAATGATTTGCGTGGCCCGAGCAACTCGGTCACCATTCGAGAAGCCAGCAGCGGCGCTTCGATCGCTGAGGCGGTTTCAACGATTCGTCGAGGTGCTGCCGACGCGATGCTGGCCGGTGCTACGGGTTCTCGACTCGAACCCTTACGAGCCCTTCACTTTGCCGCGAACGAACCCTTGGCCAGTTCCCGCGATAATCCCGCCGAGATGTCACGGCCTTACGATGTGTCTCGCGATGGTGCGATCATCGGCGAGGGAGCAGGGGCACTGGTACTCGAGTCTCTGGAACGCGCGGTCGCTCGCGGCGCGAAAATCTGGGGCGAAGTCATTGCCTCGGGGAGTTCCTCGGTGGGAGCAGCACGTGGGACTCGCGACAACATAAGACTTGCGATTCGCAATGTCGTTGGCCTCCTTAAGGAACGCTCGGAATCCAGCGGTATCCGATTCCAGGCCGATCAAATGCACATTCATGGGTGCGGCAAAAGTGAAATCGAGGGAGATGCGTCGGAAGCCGCCGGTCTTCGAGATGCCTTGGGGGAAACCGACGTTCCGGTCGCTGCTGCCAAGAGCTATTTTGGGGGATTAGGAGCTGGGAGCGGGTCGATCGAAATCATCGCCAGTTGCCTAGCTCTTGAAAAAGACCGGCTTTTTCCGGTCCTCAATACTGGTTCGGTCGACCCCAGGTGCCCGATTCGGCTCGCCCAATCATCCGATTCCCCAGGGGCCGCGTTTGCTCACTTAGCCTACTCGTCCCAGGGGCAAGCTTGCGGTATCGTGGTTCGAAAACTCGTTTCGGCTTGACAGAAATCCCTCGCCGTCGTACTCTGCCTGTCCCAAAAACGCGATCCATTTCGTGAGACAGACAGATGGCAGTTCCAAAGAGAAGACACTCCAACGCGCGATCCGGCAAGCGGCGCGCTCACCATCACAAGAAGCCCAAGCAACTGCAAATTTGCAGCCGCTGCAGCTCCTCGGTTCCAACACATACCGTGTGCCCCAAGTGTGGCTTCTACATGGGACGTGTTGTTGTCGACATGGGTGAAGTTCAAGAATAAGAGTCCAGGAGTAGTGACGACTCGTGGCTAAGACCGCACTCCTCTTCCCCGGTCAAGGGGCTCAAAGCGTTGGGATGGGAGT
>CAYXFO010000071.1:0-13923 GCA_964464255.1 uncultured Pirellula sp. | reverse complement strand
CCTACCTAACTCGAATCCCCCAGCGTATCCGTGCGTCACCAAGTGGATCGCATCATACTGGATTCCTGAATGAATCAGAAAATCGCTGATGGCATCCATACCACTCATGGTGCGGTCAACCATCAAGACCGTGAAATCACGATCGTCTCCGTGATCGACTTGCCATGCCGATAACAGAGATTGATAGTCTGGTAGCGAAGTATCAATGACAATCAATTCGTGGAGACGATCGGTTGGAATGTCATTCGTAATTCCATCCAACAGCAACTCGGCAGAAGATGACTCGCTCGCCCCGGGATCGCCATCCGCGGTTGTTAGACTTGAACTGTTGTCGGCTGTGGACGCTGAATCGTTTGCGTGCAGCTGCTGCAGGAGGAAGTCGAGTTGGGCTAAACTCGCTTCGATCTGTGCTACGGAATCTGATTTCCCGTCAGTTGAGTCGTTCGCGAGGAATCCTACGAGTGCATCCGGATTCAAGTAAGAGCCTTGATCGATACCCTCTGCGGCCCCATCTCCACCCCCCATTCCGGAGGTTTGCGAGGCGATCAGTTCCGAGGCGAGTGCTACACCGCTGTAGAGAATACGATCCTCGAGAAATTGCAAATCGAGGCGCGGGGGCTCGTTCGTCGCTTGCTTGTTGAGCATACGGCGGCCCCCTTCCCAGACCTCGATGGATTTCCGATGGATGAAACTGAACATCATCACGCCACGGGACAGGCAGACTCTCCGAGTTATAAGGAAGAAAATGAGACTGGAGTTCCGGGCGTAGAACCGCCAGGAAGCGTAGCTCGCGAACTCTGCAGGAGGCGGCAAAATCGTGAAAGGTAGGCAGGTTTGCCTAGTCCGATTGCGGAAACTATTCCGCTTGTAACGACTGCTCTCAAGGTAGTGTGCGACGTAACGAAAGATGAGCTGACCATGGAACCGCATTGAGGATTCGTTATCAATCCGTCCGATCGATCCCTATGATTGTGTTTTGGAATCGAAAGGGATTTTCGAGCCGGACGTCCATGGATCGGAAACGTAAACATTTAGCCGCCGCATTCGTACTGGGACCTGTCCTAGTCGGTGGGGGAGGCTACGTTGTGTCCCGGGGGCAAGACCCAAGCCCTCCTCTTGAGATTCCGGCTTTGCTTCCCAGTGCCGCTGAACAGGCGGACGCGCCGTTTCGGGCCGAAGTACCCGATCTGGGTCTGAAGCTGATCACAAGCCCCCAGGAGAACCCCACTCCTCAATTGCCTCGTGCGGAGGGGAATCCGACTCAGCAAGATTCCATCCCAGCACAGTCCTTGACGCTTCCTCCACCGAGCTCCACCGCATCTCAGGGTGCATACCCTGGTTGGGACGAGGTGCCTGCTCGCGATGTGAACACAATAGACAAGCCGCTTCCTGGGGTCGAACTGAGCGGCGATTCCCTTCCTCCGAGCACTCTCGATGCCTCGACCTTGATCCGCCCATGGTGGTGCGAGGAGGCCGGACTACCGATCGGATATAACGAGAACGCACAGCCTCGAGATCTGGACCAATTGATCTCCGCAGCACTTATGTACTCACCCTACATTCAGTCCGTTCAGCTTGAACCTCAGATTCTCGAAACCAAAGTCGACCAAGCCTTTGGTCCCTTCGACCCCTCCGCATTTATTGACTCCATCTTTCGCGACACCAACGATCCGGTCGGAAACACACTCACAACGGGATCTGCGAATAGTTTGCAGGAAATCGGGACCGACAATCGAGTCGGCATCAAGAAGAAGAACTTTCGTGGTGGAACCGGCGAGATAACTCAGAAGACCGACTTCCTGGACAACAATTCCGACTTCTTCCTACCCAAGCAACAGGCGATCACCAAACTGCGCATGGGTTATACACAGCCCTTGATGCGAGGAAGTGGGATATCCTACAACCGTTCCACAATCGTCATTGCACAATTAGCTACGGACGCCAGCGGCCAAGCAGCAATCGAAAAGATCCAGGAGCACATCTACAAACTTTCGGTCGCGTACTGGGAATTGGTCAGTGCACGTGCCTACTACCGCCAGAACGATCGAGCGATCGCTCTGTTGACCGACCTGCGGGATCAACTCGCTGGTAGGGCTGATATCGACAGCTTACAAAGCCAACTATGGCGAGCGGATTCGACCATCTCGAAGATTCAGGCTGCCCAAGCAAAAGTCGTCGCGCAAATCGCGGTCGCGGAAGCACAGTTGCGCGCGGCGATCGGTTCGCCCGATTTGCGGGAACTGTCCATCATCGAAATACTGCCGGTGACCTTGCCTACCGATTGGCGATACGACATATCGATGCAAGATGAATTATCGAAGGTGCTTGCCTACCATCCACGTATCCAAGCGTTGAAAGACAATCTGCAAGCAACTCGAGTGAAATTGAACGTTGCCGAGCAGGATTTGCGTCCGACTTTGGACTTGGTACTCGACAGCTACCTGCGGGGACTCAATGGCGAATACGATGTGGGGCAATCGTGGGCCGATCAGTTTAGCCGGGGCTCGCCGAGCTATTCGGGTGGTCTCGTGTTTCAGCGTCCCATTCGGAACACGGCGGCAAAAGCCATTTTGCGAGAAAGACGCCTGGAACTCCGCCAAAACCTGTTAGAACTCGACCAATCGCTCCTGAACATCGAAGCTTCCGTCGTTGAGGCAGCATCCCAAATCGATGCTGCCTACAAGGAGTTAGAGGCATCGATTCGCGCAACACTCGCAGTCCATTCCGAACTGCAATACCTGACCGATCGATGGAAAGACGCATTCCGAGACGAAACGCAGCGAAGTCTCTTGCTAGACCAATTGCTCAATGCACAACTTCAGTTGCTGCAATCCGAAAACCTTTGGGCGCGATCGCAATCCGATCATATGATCGCGATTGCGAAATTGAAATTGGTCACCGCCACTCTTCTGTCGACCTCGGTGCCGTAACCTCGGAATCACTTCCACTCCAAGTTCGATTGAAACTCGTAGAGAGACACGGCCCCTTTAACAGCTTTCGATTTGCTATAGCTCTCGAGCATGATAGCTTCGGTGTGCCAAGATAGGTTTGCTTGCGAAAGAATCGCGCTTCCTATGTGTGCACTCATCAAAACATGCAACGAAATACCCGCGCTGATAGCTGTACCCAAACCTACAGCAGGGACCGAACCATGAAGTGGTCCTTGGTCGCTTGTTAACTCAGACACTCTCTCGACCTGAACACCGAAACGCTCAAGGAACGGTTGCTTGGGTTCGGCTACGCGGCAATCAGCCGGGTCGATGAACAGTCTCTCGCTCGTCGAGTAATCAACTCCTGAAGGTACAAATAGGCTAATACGCTCCCTGACGAACTCTTCGAGGACTGACACCGACAGGGTCTGTGTCTTCGCTTGAGCAATGGTTGACGATTGCGTAATCGCAGGAATCTCAACCATCGATGCAATCAAAGTGGCAGTGTCGTAAGATTGCGCAGCGTCTGATCCCGTTGGTGAATCCACGCTTGACTGCGGCAACTCCAAAGTTTTTTCGTTTTCGGTTGCGATCAACTCTGGTTTGTTGTTAAGAATCAGTGGTTGTTTCTCCAAAGGTGGTGCAACCACTATCGACGATGGCGAGGTAATTGCGATCTCAACCGATGTCGGATCGGATACAAGAGTGCCATCGGAAACAGCATACAGGATGTAGACCTGACCGATAAAATTCACCTTCGGTTGGTAATAAAATGTTTCATCATCGATAAAAAAACACTCCCCGGCGGCTGGTGTAGCAAGTAGAACGAGATGCAGAGCATCCCCATCTGGATCGAAATCATTCAATAGCAATTGCGATAAGGAGATGGGTATTGGGTTCACAAAATCGGTTTGATAACGTTCGCCAAACGCGATCGGCCGCTGATTCGCAGGAAGTACTGAGATAGTGAAGCTTGCGACGGAAACACTGCCATCGCTAGAGGTGGCTCGAACCGTGATGACATGACTGGTCGCGGCTTCGTAGTTCAAAAGGGACCCGTTCGCAACAGTCACCACACCGGTAGAGCTGTTGATCGCGAAACGTCCTCCAGCTGATTCATCGAGGGAATAGGTCATTGTATTGCTGGTCGAGTCGGCATCGGACGCAAAAGCCGTGATTCCAACTGTGACGCCGTTGAACGCATTCTCGGCAATGCTGTTGCTGGCATTGTTTGTATCGGTGATCACTCCTACATCGAACTCGTCGACGTCGGCCAAGCTGATCGTAAAGTTCGCCGATGAGAAACTACCATCGCTAGAGGTGGCTCGAACCGTGATGACATGACTGGTCGCGGCTTCGTAGTTCAAAAGGGACCCGTTCGCAACAGTCACCACACCGGTAGAGCTGTTGATCGCGAAACGTCCTCCAACTGATTCATCGAGGGAATAGGTAATTGTATTGATGGTCGCGTCGGCATCGGACGCAAAAGCCGTGATTCCAACTGTGGCGCCGTTGAACGCGTTCTCGGCAATGCTGTTGCTGGCATCGTTTATATCGGTGATCACTCCTACATCGAACTCGTCGACGTCGATCACGGATACCGCAAACACTTTATCGTACGCTGCTCCTGCCGAATCCGTGACCCGCACAGTGATGTTGTAAGCCGCCGCAGACTCGCGATCAAGTATTGAACCGTTCGAGACTGTGACCAATCCTGTGGAACCGTTGATGGCAAAGCGTCCAACCGCATTGTCTACGAGAGAGAAGGTAGCTCCGTCACCTAAATCAACATCACTGGAAGTGATCGTTCCAGCTGATGTTCCACTTGTTGCGTTTTCGGCAATCGAGAGCACACCGCTTAGATCATACGGATTGTCGTTGGCCCCTTGAATGGTGATGGTGATTTGGGTTGTGCTGGAAAGTCCCCCGGCATCCCGCATGGTATAGGTAAAGACATCGGTCAATGTGTTGCTCGAGGTACGTAAAGCCTGAACAGACGCATTGCTATTGTTGACAACATAGTTGAAGGACCCATTAGCTGCGACGGTGATGGAACCGAACGCCCCTGGAACGGACGATGCCACATTGCCGACGGCACTTGAGAAAGTGCCTGCTACAACTCCGCTGATTGTCTTGGTGTCTCCGATGTCTACATCCAAGTCGTTCATCAGGACATTACCCACAGGATTCGTTCCTGCGGTACTGTTGCTGTCACCACCCGCTTCCGTCGCTGTCGCGAAATCCGCGATCGCAACGGGGGCTTGATTGGGTTCCCCGATTCTGACTGTGACTGCTCCGGTGGTCGCAAGCTGCCCCCCCGTTCCCTGCGATCCATTGTTGCGATCGTTGAACGTCCAAAGTATTTGGAATTGACTAAACGGCGGTTCGTTCGTGTTCGCAAACGCGATTTGTTGCATCGCCGCATTCACCAAGCCATTTGTGGCAAAGCTGTTGAAAGTCATCATCAACGTACCACCGCTATTTGTGGTAACGGTACCGATCAGCGTACCATCGACCGTAAGATTATTTCCTTCGACGAGAGCTCCGAGCGTCCCTGTGGAGTGATAAGAATCCTGCGAGTCAGGAAGCCCGATGCGAGCTAGTGTCAGCGTTGTACCGCTCAAGCTACTGCTAGACATATCAGCATCGAAGATACGCACATCGCTATCGAGAACGACGGG
The DNA here is from genome assembly GCA_964464255.1 of uncultured Pirellula sp. Taxonomy (GTDB): domain Bacteria; phylum Planctomycetota; class Planctomycetia; order Pirellulales; family Pirellulaceae; genus JBKCUI01. Next base: position 8,312 of record CAYXFO010000071.1, on the reverse strand, counting down.
ATTCCCTAGCAATCGATAGGTAACCGTACCACCTAGAGTATCCTGTGGATCAAACGTGGAGTCGAGTGAACCATCAACATTGTACCGTACCAAGGCGAAATGGTTGGGAACACCTGCATTGGCGAAACCTCCAACCAAAATCCGACCATCGGTTTGCACGCGGACGCTTAGTCCGTAATCGTTGCCGGATCCAACTGAGGTGATAACCGTACCGCCCGAACCAAAGCTACTATCGAGCGTACCATCAGTGTTGTAGCGAGCCACCGCGAATTCGTTGAGATTGTTCAAACGCGCATAACCCGCGACGAGAATCTTGCCATCGGACTGAAGGGTTACGCTTCTTCCGACATCATTATCCGGACAGAGGCTGGTAATGACCCGACCTCCATTGCCGAAACTCGTGTCCAAGGAGCCGTCAGTTTGGTAGCGCGCTAAAGCAAAATCGAGCTTGCCGTTCACCGTGGCACTTCCACCCATGACGATTTTGCTGTCAGGTTGCAGGACGATACTCCAAGCTCTATCATTCCCTGAATCGAACGCCGTAGTCACACGTCCGCCATTACCAAAACCCGAGTCCAGCGTGCCGTCGCTATTGTACCGAACCAAGGCGAAGTCTTCGGTACCGTTCATTCTTGCTACGCCACCCGCGAGAATTTTGCCATCGGGCTGCAGACTGATAGCCCATGCTTGATCGTCGCTCGAACCGATCGCTGTGGTTACCTTGCCTCCATTCCCGAAGCCACTGTCGAGCGAACCGTCGCTGTTGTAGCGAACCAGTGCAAAATCCAAGGTGCCGTTCATCTGCGAATAGCCACCAACCACCAGCTTGCCATCCACCTGAACTACAATGCTGAAACCTTGATCGGTACCGGCACCGATCGAGGTGACAACCTTACCACCATTACCAAACCCACTGTCCAGCGAGCCATCGGCGTTGTATCGCACGAGTGCGAAATCGTCGTTGCTACCCGAGACAGTACCTCCCAGTACGATCTTGCCATCCGCCTGCACGACAGCACTGTAACTCCATTCCGTTCCTGAGCCGATGGAGGTGGTCACCTTGCCGGTGCCGTTTCCAAAACTGGAGTCGAGCGAACCGTCGATATTGAAGCGGATCATTGCGAAATCCTCAGTGCCCCCTACCAATCCGTATCCCGTCAGGAGAACTTTGCCATCCGGCTGTATCGCCATGCCGTAACTGATACTGTTGCCCGTTCCCGCCAAATGAGTGACGATGCCGTCACCTGCGAAGAACGTCGGTGCATCGTTCACACCCGCGACAATCATGGAGGCGATATCGCTCGCGTCGCTAAATGCACTGGTACCACCTGTACTAGTAATCAGGACGTATTGCCCCTGCGTGCCGCTCGTCTGATCCCAAGCGCGGAAGGTAATGGCATCACTGAGCGTTCCGTTGAGGTCGCCAAAGGGAATCATTCGCAATTGTGCCGCAGGTCCAAGCAGTAAGGCCAACTCATTACCCTGGCTATTGATCCCGCTAGCATCAATCGTCAGCCAGTGATCACCACCATTGAGGCTGTATTGCCAACTACCAAGAGTGGTGTTTAGTCCTGTAATAGCGATTGCTTCGACGGCTGAACCGTCGGGATCCGTGATGCTACCATCGACGAGCATGGACGCGACGGATACTCCGGTCGGGTTCGCCGCCCCCTCAAGAACAGTACCCAGAGTTGGATCGATCGAATTGTTGAGTATTGGAGCGTTGTTAGCGGACAGAATAAACCGCCAATACTCATTGGTATCTCCGAACAGTGTCGGTGTTTCGATTTGCCCATAGGAGTACTCCAGAACCCAGTCCCCACCCAGCGACTCCGGCCCCGTCCAATTCGTACTTGCAGCAATATCTACCTGCAAAAACTTCGCCAACTCATCGACTAAGGTCGAACCGATCGAATCGAAAGCAATCGAACATCCATAGAGCAGTAGCTCCGTTTGATCTGTCATGCCCGAACGCCACATGGCAAGCGAGGCAGCATGCTTTTCCAGATTCTCGGCTGAGAGCGTAACATCGCCGAGTTCCAAGCTCCCCGCTATTCCATGTGTGACGAAATGAATTGCATCGAAGCGGATTCCTGATGCAGTAAGATACTCGCCGAGAAGATCGACTCCGTTCACTTGGCGATCTACCAGGAGTACGGTGAATTGAAGATGGTCGTCTCGATTGCTTAGCCATGACGACAACAGCGATTCCTCATCTTCGAGCGAGCTATCGATCACAATCAATTCATGCGAGACCTCTATCGGTGTATCTGGGTCACCGGCCCCTTTATCTTGTTCTAAAAGACTGTCGAGAGGAGCTAATTGGGCGAATAAGGACTCGAACCCCTGATTATTCTCCTGCGAAAGTATCATTGCATCGCTATTTTCCAAATGCTCTGGCGCACACCAATCAGCGTTGCTGGCCATGTGATTGGGATCGTCCATAACCATCCCCTCGCTGGCTAACAATTCACATGCCAAGGGCGCAGCGCTGTAGAGAATGCGATCCTCGAGAAACCGCAGATCGAGTTCGGGTGGGCCGGTTTTCGGTTCCCGAGACAAAAAACGACGCAATCCATGCCTTAGCAAGGAAATCTGTCGCTCAATGGACCCGAGAAGCCGCATGAATTACCAACCGATGAAATTCGGGATGTATCGGACGCGAGGATCGAACCCTCGCGGATGAAACCGTCCGAAAGGATACACCTAGACATCGACGGTTCCTTCTGAATCCCCGGAACTGCGATCGTCGGTCTGCTTTATCTGGCGTGACACTAATGACTATGACGATTGCAATGGCTGCACTGCTTGCACAGCCCATCCGACTTCGTTTGATTCATAGCTGGAATCACGAGCGGGCACTGTGACTTTTGATCGTGGCAGCATCGAACAACAGGTCTTCCTTCTCTTGGGATTCTTTGAACTTCGAGGATCCCATGAGAACCGTCATTGGATCGAGCGGGATGAGCAACCCCGTTTGCGAGAGAGGCGAACTGCCGAAGTGAATGGTCGCCCACATTGGGATCGATCGACGGTAAATCGATTTCGCTCGAACCGATTAATGCTTTATGCATGACGGTTCAATGTTTATTGCGAGTATACTCTTTCATGACAGCGTTATCAAAGAGAAGATCCTCTCGCTCTTTGGACTTCGAGACTCTCGCTGGGCCTTCTAGCACGGGAAGCGGATCGAACGGAATCAGAATTCCCGATTGCGATAAGAGAACTCCTCCGACATGGGTCGTCATCAATATTTGGATGGACACCCCTGCTCCAATTGCAACACCAAAAATCATCGTTGGAGCGGTTTTGTAGAACCGCTCGGTCTTCAGCGTCTCCAGAGCTTCGCGTGACTCTTGCGTAACCGAAACACTTACGTTTAAACGCTCTGCGTTGGAGTAGATATGTGACAACGACTTGAATTCCGAAACATCGTTCGATGCTTGCGACTGTATCATCGCCTGAAACGGCGAATCAATACGCGAGAGCAGATTCACACACTCCAGATCATCGTGGGACGCAACCCACGTTTGCGCATGAGCTAGATCGCTCTTGCCTGCTGAGATCATTTCAGTTTGTGGTGCGATTTCAATCGGCAGCCGATCGCGATGTGAGTACGATGTGGCAAACCCTAGAGTCCGACTTTCCAGATCGGAGAAAGTGGGGGACGAGGGAGTTGTTGGACTCGTGACCGAATCGAGCATCGAGGCATTTCCTGGTAAGCGATTGGAATCATTCGAATTACTACCGAATCCTGGGTTCCCAGGAGGGATAAAAACCGTATTTGCCTCCGCTACTGTGATTGACGCGGTATCGCTTGCGACGCTAAAAGCGGAACTGCCCCCTGCTGTCGTGACCTCCATGTACTGACCCTCATAACCGCTGCTCATGTCCCAAATACGGAAAGCAACCGCATGGGGCAGCGAGCCGTGGAGAGAGCCGAAGGGTACCAATCGCAACTGAGCGGTTGGGCCGAGCAATAAGGCTAGTTCATTGGTGGGGTTGTTGATCAGTTCCGCATTGATTGTCAGCCAACTGGTGCCGCCATTTAGGCTGTACTGCCAAGTGCCCAAGCTGGTATCGAGTGCAGTAATCGCAATCGCTTCGACCGCCGTGCCATCGGGATCCGTGATGCTGCCATCGACGATAAAAGAAGCCACCGCTACGCCGGTCGGATTCGTTGTTGTCTCCAGGACTGTCCCTAGCGTTTGTTGCAAAGCTGAGGACAGGCGCTTGATTAACACCATAGATATTCACGGCGATATTTCCAGTTGCAGTCAACGCTCCTCCGGATCCTTGATCGCCACTGTTGCCGTCGCTAAAGGTCCAGAGAATCTGTAAGCTTGCAGGTGGCATCGTGCTCGAATTCGCGTACGCGATCAGCCGCATCACCCACTCGATATGCGTTGCGGTCGCGTTGCTGTTGAACACCAGCGATAATATACCGCCACTGTTGCTTACTACAGTACCGATGTTTTCACCACCAAGAATCAGGCTTTCACCTTGGTCGAGGGGGCCCAAATGTCCAGTTGCGGAAAAGATATCCTGCGAGTTCGCGCCACTGTTGCGGTGCAGTATCAGCGAAGAGCCACCGAAGTGGGTTGAATTTAGCTCGGAATCAAAAATGTGCGCGTCGCTGTTTAAAACAACCGGGGTTTCGTTGTTCTCTTGCCAAATAACCGTTCCAACCATGGTATTGACCAAGTTGAACCGGTCGTCCAATTGCCCATAGGCATGGTAGCGAATCAAGGTAAAGACACTTGCACTGCCGAACGTGGAATACCCCCCCACGACAATCTTGCCGTCCGGTTGCACCTCGACGCTCATGCCGATATCGAAACTCGAACCAACCGGCGTTGTGACTATACCTCCTGTGCCAAAGTACGAATCGAGCGAGCCATCAGCCTCGTAGCGAACCAACGCGAAGTAATCTCCGTCATCAATCCAGGCCTTTCCCAAGACCAGAATCTTTCCATCAGACTGCACGGTGATGCTTCTGCCCTGATCGTCGCCAGAGCCGATTGCCGTCGTGACAACTCCGTTGCTACCGAACGATGTGTCGAGCGAACCGTCGCCGTGGTAGCGTACCAGCGCAAAGTCGTTGCTGCCGTCAACGACAGATTGTCCCCCAACCAAGATCTTTCCATCGGACTGCACCGTAAGGCTCCAACCTTGGTCGTGATCCATGAAGAGATCGGTCGTGACGACACCACCGGTGCCGAAGGATGCGTCAAGCATGCCGTTGTTGTCGTACCTGACCAACGCAAAGGTACTCGTGGTGCCAATCACTGCATGCCCGCCAACCAGGATCTTTCCGTCGGATTGTACGGTCGCGCTCAATCCGACATCGTTACTCGTTCCGATGGCGGTAGTCACGATACCGTTGCTGCCAAACGAGGTGTCGAGCGAACCATCGCTGAGATATCGAGCAATCGCAAAGTCAGCGTTGCTACCCATTCGGGCGTAGCCCGCAACTACGATCTTTCCGTCAACACTCAACGAGACATCGTAGCCGAATGCATCGCTCGTTCCGATCCTCGTAGTGACAATACCGCCGGTGCCAAAGGAAGTATCGAGCGAGCCGTTGGCATGGTAGCGTACCAATGCGAAGTCTGCAGTGCCACCGATTGTGGCGGAGCCGCTGACTAGAAATTTTCCGTCGGGTTGTACTGTGACACTATAGCCGTAATCGTTGCCCGACCCAATGGCGGTGGTGACAATTCCACCGCTGCCAAAACTTGTATCGAGCGAACCATCGGCACTGTAACGCGCAATCGCAAAGTCTTGATTGCCGCCGACAAGGGCGTTTCCCGCAACCATAACTTTGCCATCGGGTAGCAGTGCGATGCTGTGTCCCGCATCTAACCCCGAACTGATCGAAGTCGTGACAATCCCATCGCCCATGAAAAACGTCGGCGCATCTTTGACCGCCGTGACGCTGATCGACGCCGTGTCGCTGGCACTGCTAAAAGCCGAACTGCCGCCAGTGCTGGTGATGACCACGTACTGACCCTCGCTGCCGGCGCTCTGGTCCCAGGCGCGGAAGGTGATCGCGTCGCTGACCGAGCCGTTCAGATCGCCAAACGGAATCAACCGCAGCTGCGCCGTCGGGCCGAGCAACAACGCCAGCTCATTGGTCTGGCTGTTGATCAGACCGGCGTTGATCGTCAACCAACTCGTACCGCCGTTGAGACTGTACTGCCAGCTGCCGAGACTGGTGTTCAGGCCCGTGATCGCAATTGCTTCGGTCGCCGAACCATCGGCGTCGGTGATGCTGCCATCGACAACAAGGGAAGCAATCGTGACGCCGCTTGGGTTGGAGGCTCCCTCCAGCACTGAGCCGAACGTCGGGCTGACACTAGCATCGAGCACCGGGGCATTGTTCGATGAAAGAATGAATTGCCACTCCAGCTCGACTGAGTATCCCAAGCCTCGCGATATTTCCACTGAGCCTTGCGTGTACTCGAGAGTCCAGTCGCCACCCAGCGCTACCGCACCGGTCCAATCGAGACTGGCTGCAATATCTACATTCATTAGGTTCGATAGTTGATTCACGAATTCGGTGCCTGTCGATCCACTGGCAATCGAACAACCGTACAGAAACAGATCTGCATCCTCGCTCAGACTGGATCGCCAGACATCAAACTGGCTTGCATAAAGATTCAGATTGCTTGCAGTCAATTCGATATTACCTAACTGCATGCCACCCACAAATCCATGCGTCACCAAGTGGATCGCATCGAACCGCACATCAGATGAAGCTAGGTAATCGCCGACAAACTGCACTCCATCGACCGAACGATCCACCAACAGCACCGAGAATTCACTGTCGGCATGCTGATCAAGCCTCCAACTGGAGATCAACTGCTCGTATTCGGGCAACGATGCATCGACCACGATCAGTTCGTGCGATCGTTCGCTGTCCGCCGGATGAGCTTCATGCTCCCAATCAGCAGCATCCGGGACTTGTGATTCCAAGACGAGCGGTTCCGACAGATCGGAGCTGGCAAGTGTATTTTCGTGGAATTGCGATTCCCGTTCCAATGCGGCAAGCTGAGCCAACAGCGCATCAAGCCCTTCCAGGCTCGCCTCCACCTGGGCGATCGAGTCGGACGTTCCAAAGCTACATGCATCCGTCCCAGTACCTGTGGCAACATCGAAATGAGCCAACGTTGTCGGATCGGAAAGCTCCCCGAAGCCTCCCGCGAAATCCGTCCCTGCACTCTGGGCGGCCAAGACTTCTGCGGCTAACGGTACAGCGCTAAAGAGAACCCGATCTTCGAGGAACTGCAGATCGAGGGGTTGCGATATGGGCCTTGGTTCCTGTTCCGGAAATCGACAAAATCCGCGCCGGAGCGCGGACAGTCGTTTTCGGATAGAACCAAGAATGTTCATGGCGTAAATGCCGATTGCGAAATGATTTGGGAATCGCTTGAAAGGATAGGACGAGATGCCGGGGGCGATACCGGAGTACCTCGGACGGACTTCGTCGGATCGTATTCTTTACGGAATGTGTCAGAGTTGTATCGATTTTTCCGTTTGCGCCGCATCTGTTACCTCGAGTCGATGGGTCTGTTATCTGGCCAATCGGGGATCAAATCGAAGCCCGATTGCGGACTGACGCAGCCTCAAATAGTAAATCCTCACGCTCCTTGGATTTCTTGACCTTGGCCGATCCCTCGAGAATCGTCAGCGGATCAAGGGGCATGAAGACTCCTGATTGCGAGAGAAGCGAACTGCCGAAGTGGGCCGTCATCAGCACATGCAGAGAGATCCCAGCACCGATCGCTGTCCCAACAACAATCGGCGCAGCTGTCTTGACGAAGTAGTCTCGATTGCGAACCTCCAACAGCACCTCTTTCTTGGATTGTACAGAATCCAGGAACGCGAGTTCATCCGGCTCGAGCCCCACCCGACCCCATGGGTCTAACTGCAAGCGTTGAATGGTTGCCAGTTCCGACATCTTCGAATCGGTGATCCAATTCAGATGGAAGCGTGCAAGATCAAATGCGAGGTCGGTGTCTTCCACAATGGTTTCTAAGCGGTTCCGAACTCCCCAGTCCATCGCCCCGCCACGAACCTCAGCAGCATTCGCTGGAACGATCTGGCCACCAAGGCTTCCGCCACCGACCGCATTCGAATTACCAACCGCAGTCTGATTACCTAGCGGGCTCTGACTGCCGACCGCATTCGCATTGCCAGAGACGCTCTCCTTGCCTGAGACGCTCTGACTGCTTATTGAATTCATATCGCCTGTGACGCTCGAACCGCCTGCCATCGCAATCGTCGTGGACTCCGAGAGATTCGTAGAT
>CAYXFO010000070.1:0-13950 GCA_964464255.1 uncultured Pirellula sp. | reverse complement strand
GGTTATTACGTCACATTGGACCGATGAAACTGGATGTCGAGCGTTCGCAGATAAGTATGCAGGCCTGCGTCTTGGATCGGCATCAGATAAGCGACTTCTCCAGACTCATTGTGGTGCGAATGCCACCAGCCCGGTGGCGTGATGAAGGCTCCTCCACCCTCCCAGGGAACTCGAATGGGATCAATCAAATTTCCGTGTTCGTCAACTCGCTCACTCACGAGCGTGTAACATCCCGGCTTGCACTCGAGAATCAAATCGAGGGCAACCGATTTATGGGCATGCGGCAACTGGTTGGCTCCAACAGGCAGAATACCCAGCATCGCCCACAAGACATGGGTAATGGTGAGCGTTTGCGGAAAGTGTGTGTTTGTCAAAAGGACGCTGATGCGACTGCGTTGGGCTGCAAGAGCATCGGAAGCAGCCTCTTGCAGTGCTGCCCGTGATTCCTCTCGAGGATAGAGCGTGGGGCGGAACTGCGGAGAGACAGGAGCCACCCCCAGATATCGCAGCAGCGGCTCATCATTGACCCAGTAGAACACGGAATCTTCCTCGGCCACAACCGTTAGGTCGGGGCCACATGGCAAAGTGATCAAATCACCGCTTCGGTAAGGAATGCGAGTGTCGCCGAACTGAACCATTCCCTCCCCTTGCAAAGCATAGAGCAGATGGGAGGTGGCTCGATTGGCCGTGGCGATTCGATCCCCCGCTTGCACACGGATGAAGTTAGCCATGAGGCTCGCGCTGGATGCTGGCGAACCACATCCCAATCGTTCGGCGATATCGAGCGGGATAACTCGCGAAGGACCTGAACCGTGAAGGCCTGCAGGAAATTGCACGATCGGGATCGGCGGGATCGATCCGGATGCGATCGGATTGGCAGCTTTCGAGTACTCGAGATACCCGCCATCGCTGGTGAGAGTCTCTAATCCGACTGCATCATGATTGATAGCGATTTCCGTTGTTCGGGTCATGATCTTGGAGTTTCCTGTAGAAATGACTTGGTTCAAGGGATTGGCTCTACGCAAACGTCAGTTCGATGGAGGGCCTGAGCGTCTGCGACTCCGTCGCGAGAACATTGTACGATACCCGCGTTGGTTTTGTTGAAAGGAACAGGCCATCGAATTTGCTGGGAACCCCCAAAACAAAATTCAAAGTTAATCCCGTGTTTTATGGACGCGTCGCTATTGCTATGGATGTCGTTCCTTACATTTTGGTATACTCCGCTAGCTCTCTACGCCATGAGCCAAGTCCAGCCACCCATCCACCACGGTCTCCCCAGAGACGTTGCATGCAGGATTCCACTTCGCAACTCGAAAAACGTGGGCAAGTTCATCGAGAAAACGCCCCAATCACCGATTGGGTTCGAAAATTCGATGACGAGTCGGTTCGTGAGCTTATGGAACATTATCGTCCGTTGCTTTACGAGATTGCTCGTCGCCACTGGGATCGACGTTACCAGCGACGCATCGATCCGTCGGACGCGCTGCAGTTGACTTGGACTTCTATCGCCGAGACCTCTCGGCGAGTCGGCTTCCAAAATCGAGCCCACTTCGCTGGTTTCCTTACTCGCACCCTGGCACAGCACTTGGTGAATATCCGACGTTCGCTCTATGCAAAGAAGAGGTCGGTTGCCCGCGAGGTCGATGCGGGCGAGACACCGTCGCACCCGTTGGTAGATCTCGCAAGTGATGATCCTACCGTGCTCGACAAACTGATCGAGAAGGAGTTCCTTACGGAAGTGCTGCAGGTGTTGTTGCGATTGCCGCGAGAACTACAGCGTCTCCTTCGCTGGCGTTTTCGCAAGGGAATGACTTATCCCGAGATAGCACTGAAAATCGATCGGACGGAAGACGACATTCGCCATTTGGTTGACAAGTGCGTCAACGACGTATGTCGCGAGTTGCGGACCAGGGAGCGCTGGCGACGATGATGAGAACGGAGAGGATTTCTTTCTGCGAAACATGCCTGGTGCGAAACGGGTTTGGGCATGGTCAATAAGCTCCCAGGTTCCTCGGACGCGACCCAGGCGGAGATCGCCCGTCTGCAGCGACAGTGTGATCGCGTGCGGGCGACACATGAACTGCACTCTCTCGATCAGCAAGATGAGGAAAGTACTGCGGCGTTGATTCTTCGGATTCCAGTTGCCAATTCGCCAGGCTCGCTGGGGCAAACGGTATTCCGGTTCTCGAACATTAGCTTCGTCGGTCGCGGTGCCTTTGGGATGGTTTTTTCGTGCGATGATGCGGACCAAACGGGCAAGCGTGTTGCGGTGAAGGCACTTCGCCCTTCTCGCCTCCATGATCGCATCGCTCGAGAGCGATTCCAAGAAGAGTTAAAGGTTATGACCGGGTTCGATCACCCCGGTATTGTGCGTGTGTTCGGAACCGGCGAGATCGATCAGATTCCGTACATGATCACCGAGTTCGCCGACTCGGGATCCGTTGCGACCCTGATCTTTGACGAACCGGAACGCATCTCACCTCGTCAAGCAGCATGGTTGATCAGCCGCGTGGCAGAAGCGGTCGAGGAAGCGCACACGACTCCGATCTTGCATCGCGATATCAAACCAGGGAATATCCTGCTTCGCGAAGAGCCTCTCGAGTTATCCGAAGGCTTGGGGCTGTGGCCACTCCTGACCGATTTCGGGCTATCGAAGAATCTCGGGCCGCGATCCAGCAATCCTCTCACTTTCGAGGGCGAGGTGCTGGGGACACTTTCCTATATGTCTCCCGAACAGGTGCGGGGCCAACCGCTGAAGACGCAATCGGATATCTTCCCTCTCGGCGTGATTCTGCACGAACTCGCTTACGGGCGACACCCATTCCTTGACGATAGCGATTTCCAAACTCGCCACAATATCGTTCAGGGGCCACCATCCAAACCCCAAGGTCACTACCGCATTATCCCAGCCCCGCTGGATGCGATTATCGCTAAATGTCTGCAAAAGAAACCGGAGGATCGCTATCAGCACGCGAGCGATCTTGCACAAGACCTTCAACGGTTCCTCAAGGGAGATCCCATATCCGTGTCCCCTCCCACCCCATGGGAATCGGCTCGAAGATGGGTCTCTGCCCATCCGATCGCATCGACATTTTTGGGGACTGCCTTTTGCTTCATGCTCGCTAGTATCCTTCTATTAAGCCGAGAATGGCGCATCGAATGGGAATTGGCCAAGTCGAGTCAGGCGTTAGCAGAAGATCGCGCCAAGATCAGCAACATGTTCTTGGAATCGATGCGAGCAACCAATAGCGGAATCAACGACACCATCCTCAGCGGCAAACGTGTACTTCCGACAGCCTTGCTAGAAACCCTTGAACGCCAGGTCCCTCTTTTGGAAGATGCTCTCGCCTTAGCCCCCGATGATGCTCTTCTCATTCGGCAACTGGAGGTTATGCACCACTACAAGTCTCTCTGCCATGTTTACGCGATGGGTACGCCCGACTCCACTGAGGCCTCCATGCATCGCGTTCAAGCTATTGAATCACGAGAGAAGTCGCTGCATTACATTGAACGCTTGATCAAGCGATTTCCAAAGGAAAGCAACTTGCTGATCTCACAGATGAACGGCGAGTATTTCATGAGCAGCTTGATGCAAACCTACAGTGATAAGCACCTGTGGCGTGAATGGATTTCCAAGGCCATCGACAGTTCCGAGCTCTTTTTGGCCACGCAACCGAACAACGTGAATGTCCTCGAGACTGCGAATAAGATGCGGATGGACTTGTGCGGGGCAATCGCAGATGAGGATCCTGAAGAAGCGATCCGTCTCCTGAAGGAAATCGGCGATCTCTTTGTCTTTCTTCAGATCGAGCATCCAACAAAAACCACTTTGTTTTCGTATGCCTCCCAAGCCATCACGTTGCGCAGTTGTCTCCTGCTGAAACAAGAACGCGAAGCAGAAGCGATGCAAGTGTTCGAACAGCTTGAGCAGTTCTTTGACCGTTATCGAGATACGCTCGATCAAGACTGGCAAGTAATCGACAGCTTGCTCAACAGCTACACCTCTGAGTGCGAAGCGCTTGTGAAATCAAAACAATTTGTGGAGGTAGATCAATTGGCTGATCGCTGGCGCAAGTTGGTCGACACGCTTGCAGTCGCCAACTACACAGCAATTCATGGGCACAACTTTAAAGGGGCGGAATTCATACAGTTATTTCCGATCTACTATCGGTGGCTTGCACTCTCCGAGATAGCCCCCGAATCGGCGGAATATGAGAGTGCCTGCCAAGAATTGCGCAGAGTGCTCGAACGCTGCCGAACCCGATCTGCTGTAGATTTAGAAGCGTTCGTCAAAATAATCGCAGAAAATCAACAACCGATCGACTCACTCAAGCCATTCCTCGCTGCGACTGTGGATCCGTTAACTGTTCGCTAACCGGCAGTCCTATTGTTCGCGATCAGATTGACCGTCGCTCGGGAAAATCGGGCATCACACACCTCATGCACGGTCGCGAGCAACTTGCCACATGACCCCAGGCATGAGGTGCTGATAACGAAAACGACCACGTACAGACTATCGCTCGAGTTGTAGCGTTGCCTTGATGACCACTTCGTCGTTGATCTTGCCTTTGCCGTAGTTCATTCCCCACTTGGTGCGGTCCAACTTGAAGTCTGCTTCGAGAACGAGTTCGCTGTCGCTGAGCGATGCATGGCAAGGAACGCGCAACTCAGAAGTCTTGTCGAGCATCGTCAGCTTGCCGATCAAGGTTGGGGAATCCGAACCAACTCCCTCCATCCCGGTCATTTCGAAGGTGATCTTCGGATATTTTTTGGCATCGAAGAAATCAGGGGCCTTGAGGTGATCGGTCAGCTTCGCGTCATCGGACCACATGCTCGCCGTATCGATGTCGATTTTTAGCTTGCTCTGTTCCGGAGCTTCGAAATTGGCATCACACTCAACTTTGAACTCCTTGAATCCTCCTTTGTGGTCGACCTTTTTACCGTCTTCCATTTTGCTACCGACGAAATCGATCTTGGATTGCTCCTTGTTGAATTTCAGCTTTTCCGCAAACGCGGGGGATACAAGAAACGCAACAACAGCAATCGTGGCAACACAGCGCATCAACATAGTAATAAGCCTCTTTCCGGTGAAATGAAACATGTGCGAACCAAAAAGCACATCGAAATTCTATCAGGAATCGCACCGTCTGGGCCATGAACGAGTACCAGTCGATAAAATTTCATATGACAGATGATACTATGAAATTGCCCTCCCGTGTCACTCAGGTGTCGTTTTCCCAGACGGCTAGGCTCCCCATGCAACCCCTGCCCCAATCTCGATTATCCGCGATTTCACTATTCGTTTTCGGATGGCCCCTTTGCTTGGCATACTTCTCGGCGAACTCAACGGGAATGGCGTACGCGAACCAAACCGACTCGGTGCCGCAAGCCGCGAGTACCGTAGAAGACGTCAAGGCACTCATGCAGGCCGGGGAATACGAACAGGCAATCGCTGCGGCCAAGCAGCAAGTAGACAAGCGTGTCTGGAATGAATCCTGGCCCCGCTTGCTAATCGAAGGCTACATGACCGTCGGAGACTATGATCGGGCACGATCCGAATACGAAGTTGCGATCGGGCGGTTCGGCGACAGCATCCCGCTTCGCTTGCTCGGGGTCGACGTTTATCGCATGACCAACAACGCTCCCCAAGCCGAGAAACAACTCGACGAGATTGAAACACTGTTGCGTCAATCTCCCTGGCGATATTCGAACCGAAGCAACTTGGTTCCTGTGGGAGAATTCTACCTGATGCGCGGCGAGGATCCGAAACAGGTTTTGAAAATCTGCTTCGATCAAGCGGTGAAATTGGATCCGAAGAATATCGATGCTCATGTTGCAACCGCTCGCATGGCATTGTCGAAAAACGATGCTCAAGTTGCCGCACAGTCACTTGATAAAGCTCTCGCGCTGGCCCCTAAAGATCCAGAGGTCCTGTATCTCGCCGCCAAAGCTTGGAATGAAACAGAACGGGGGCGTAAAGAGGGGTTCCTCCAGCGTTCGCTCGATTCGAATCCACGCTTTGTACCCAGCCTCCTTTACGCGGCCGAAACGCAAATGGATTCCGAGCGCTACGACGCGGCTCGCGAAATCCTCAATCGAGTCGAGGCGATTCAATCGCGCAACCCAATTCTTTGGTCGCTGTGCGCCGCGATCGCTCATCTTACGGGTGACTACGAACTGGAAGGGAACGCGCGTCGAACGGCGCTCGAACGATGGAACCTCAATCCAGCAGTCGACCATACGATCGGTCGGCATTTGTCCTTGCATTATCGTTTCGAAGAAGGAGCGGAATATCAGCGGCGTTCCCTGGCGATGGACCCCAACTACGCGCCCGCTCGCACTCAGCTAGCCCAGGATCTCCTGCGGTTGGGCAAGACCGAGGAAGGTTGGTCACTCGTTGATGGCATTCGGCAATCGGATCCCTACGATGTATCGATCTACAATCTCAAACAACTGCAGGCCAAGCTTGCGAAGTTCACAACCCTGGAGGCGCCCGGTTTTGTGGTCCGAATGGATGCGAAAGAGGCTGAGATTTACGGTGATGATGTGATGTTACTCTTGTGGCAGGCACGCGAAACCCTGGTCCCAAAATACCGTGCTGAGCTTCAAGAGCCGATCTTCGTGGAGATCTTCCCGCGACAACAAGAGTTCGCGATTCGCACCTTTGGCATGCCCGGTGGCGAAGGATTCCTCGGCGTTTGTTTCGGACGATTGATCACGGCAAACTCACCCGCAGCACTTCAAGTCGATTCAAACTGGCGATCTGTATTGTGGCACGAGTACTGTCACGTGGTGACCTTACAAAAAACCAAAAACAAAATGCCTCGATGGCTGTCCGAAGGTATCTCGGTCTACGAAGAACGGCAACGCGACCCGTCATGGGGAGAGCAAATCAATCCCACCTATCGAGAGATGTTGCTGGCCGACGACATGGTTCCGATCAGTCGCTTAAGCGGCGCGTTTCTCAATCCGAAATCGCCGTTGCATTTGCAGTTCGCGTACTTCGCTTCCTCGCTAGCTGTGGAATTCTGGATCGATCGATTTGGAATGCAGGGGCTACAAAAACTACTGGAAGACCTGTCGATCGGAATGCGACAAGAAGAGGCACTCGCTCGTTTGCCAGGATCTCTAGAGATTCTCGACCAGGAGTTTCTGGAGTTCGTTCGAGACAAAGCCAAACAAATGGCACCCAGCGCAGACTTTGCCCCTCTGCCTAAAGATCCATCGCTAGATGTGCAACGTTGGCTCGCAGAACATCCCAATTCCTATTTCGGAAATCGTCAAGCCTTAGAAATATCGATGAAGTCCAAGGACTGGGCCTCGGCACGCAAGATTGCCGACCACCTCATCACTCTCTGGCCGGGCGATTCCTCCAACGAAGGGATCTATTGGAAGCTTGCAGTCATCTGCAGAGAACTCGGAGATCACGATGCCGAATACGACTCGCTAATCGAACTGTCCCATCGAGCGTCCGCGCCCCGCGAAGGATTGCTGCGAGTTACCGAATTGGCCAAGGACCGGCAATCGAAGATGATGTTCCGGACCAGCGAAATCCTACAAGGGATCGACCCGATGTCCGATGCCGTACAAGAGCTCCGAAGCCTCGCTGCGGAACAAACCTACGATCCACATACGGCAAGAAACGCTCTTCGAGCCCTTCTCGCTTTGGACCCCATCGACCCGGCATCCATATTGTACCGCTTAGCGCGAGCATCCATTCAGCTCGATGATAGGAAACAGGCCAAACGCTATTGTCTTCAATCGCTCGAAGAGTCTCCGCGATTTACCGATGCACTCAAACTGCTGCTGGAATTGCAGGACTCGGCGAACGATAAGCCGCTACCTGAAAACAGGTAATTCTCCCTCGTCCGTCCAACGCCGCAATGAATAGCGGATTTTAGTTTTTGGCGAGCTCCATCAAAAGTTGCAACAACTCCTGGTGGGTTTTTTCGCCTGCACCCACGAGTACTTTGAGAATCGTTCCATCCCGATCGATGACGACGGTTTGCGGAATCGCTTGTACCGCATACTGTTTGGCAAAGGAGCCGTCGGTATCCAATGCCACAGTGGGAACCAACTCAAGCCGTTCGAGCAAAGTGCGAACGCGATCCTCGGATTCCTCGATATTGACGAAGACTAACTCAACTCCCGCGTCGGTAAATTGTCGCGATATTTGGTGAATACGAGGCATGCTTTGAATGCATGGACCGCACCAAGATGCCCAAAAATCAAGGATCAGCACTTTCCCTCGATAATCCGCAATCCGGAATGGCGTTCCATCCAGCTTCAGTAAATCCTGCCCAGACGCGGGCTTGCCGACGAGCCGATCCTGTGCCGTATCCACCGGTGCATCGCTTTGTTCCGAAGTCCCCTCGGTGACGAACTTGGGATCGGGCGCATTTTGCAATTTCCATTTTCCAAACCTGCTGCGTGACATGTCGATTCGAATCGATCGCCCTAAGGTGAGTCGAGCGATCTTATCCCATGGGAGTGTGCATGGTCCCAACATTGGATGATCCCCAACCAGCTCGTCGCGAGTGACGGAATGGGGCGAAATCGAAATGCGCGATCCTTGCTCGAGCAATACCTGGTACAAGCCGTCCATCGCGCTCGATTCCTTGCCATCGACGGATTGTTCACCTGCATCTTGTTTCGGTTCACTGTTCGTATTGACAACATCGGCGGGAGTAGGAAGTGTTGGGGCTGGCTCCAACCAAATCAATTCCGCGACGTTCTTCATTGCCAGTTTCTGCTCATCGCCTCGGACCTCGATACGAATTTCATCTCGATTGAAGGAGACAAGTCTGCCTCGGACGATATCGCCGTCTCGTGAAACCACAAGATGCGTGGGAGGATTCTTGCGTTGCACCCTTGGCAAAGTCAGGAGTCGCGCGCGAACAGCACGATCGATGGTTTCCGCACCCTGATATCCGACAATGCGAATGCCTCGAATATTGTTGGCAGGAACCGCGGTGCTTTCAAACAATGTCGACTGGAACTCCACCTGCTGTTCGTCGCCCGACATGACTTTACCAGGAAAGCAATCGCCGCTTGAGAGAAAGATGCTCGGTTCATCGTCTTGAAGCTCTCGACTCGGCTCCAGTTCGGGTTTGGGCATATCGGCACGAATCACGGCCATAGGCGCAGTGCGAGCAGGCTTCTTTTCAGCTGTCTCAGGCGAGGCGATGAACGGTTCGATCACTCCATCGGCCGCCGGATGGATGGGTGTAGCGCAAACCCCATCTTTCGGAAACCACATAAGCGTTCGTACACCTGCATCATTAACATGGACGGAATCGACACGACCGGTGGACAGGGCATCCTCGGTCTGCAACCGCATCGCACGCCCCGACACCGCTGCAACGTCGGCAGGTGGGGGTCCAGTCATCCGAATACGAGAAACTCGTTCCACCCTATCCCAAGGAATACACAAACGCCCGGTGGGGTATTCCAAGCAAAGCTCACCCGCTGAGACCTCGGACGAGTTTGTTGCAGTGCCGGAGCCACTTATTTCACCAACTGCCGGCTCGATTAATCGAGATGAAACCGTTTCTGAGGCAAAACGCAATCCATTGGTCAGATCCACTCGCAACAAATCCGAGCGAGGCGGTCGATTAGGATCCGCAGTCTGCTTCGAGAACTCGATCCGTTCCATTTCATCGAGCGCGATACGGGTTCGTGAATCGTTGGCCGATCGGATGATGATCTCCGACGATTTGTCTGCGGCCTCGATGCTGCCGACAAACGTACCGCGACTCCGAGTCATCACCTCCGCCAGCCCTGAATCCAGATCGGCCGTGGATTCCGCAACTGCGAACGGACGATCCGAGATCCGCAGATCTCGAAGGGTCAAAACTCCCAATGCAGTATTGGTAAAGCTGAACTTATTCCGACCAACGATCCGCTCAGACGGATTCCCTTTGATTCGGCCCAGCACGTTATCGTCCATCATAAGAACGTATGCCCCCTTGTCCGCATCGCAGAGCAATCGCAGCGCGAGACTCGACTCGCGAGGATAGGGGATCTGGACACTCATCACATCGGCATCGCGACTGTTCTCAACCAATAGCGTTATGTTGAGCAGATTCTTGCTCTGCGGTTTCCGAACCTGCAATTCCATCCGTCTTGGTTCACCGATCGTCAGCCACCAGTTCACAGTAGGCTGTTCCCAAGCAACATCGATATCGATGGTCGCCAACGAAGGAATGTTGGCCCACTGGGATATGGTTGTGCCACTCGTGTCGGTAGCGATCTCGCCCGCCTTCAAAAACCACTTCGTTGCTTTGCCATTCTTTGGTGACGGAAGCGCTTGGTCCCAGTTCTCGGCATCCAGAACCTGAACAGGTTGACGCGAAGCAGAAAAAAGACGGAGGATGTTCTTCACTGCCGATAGAGGAATCGAGGTTACCCCGAGTCCCATCGCATTGACTGTGACCTTCTCGGCATCGATCGATTGGATCACTCCGCTGAGGGTCACGCCGGAATGTTGTTCCACTGCGAACAGATATTCATTCTCCGAGGTATCGCTTATTTGGGATGCACCATGCTTCTCGATCTTGCGGACAGCGCTCCAAGGAAATTCGAGCGGTTCGAGAAAGCTCGGGCTGACCCATCGCATGGTTTCGGCTGACTTGGCGGGACCGATTCCCCCGCGGTAGATGTCTCCTCCGTCGACGCGTAGGGTCCATCCTCCACTTCGAGCGGTGGGCTCGTCGGCAAATGCACTCCCTAAGCAGATCCAAGAGACCGCCAGGAACCATCCCCAACGCGAGATGTTTGTAACCAAATCAGCAAGAAAACAATTCATCAGCGCTCGTAAATCGGCAGGAAACGAAAGTTCAAGGCGATCGACAACAGGTTCATTGCAGTAGCCACGGCGGCACCGTAGTTTCCATCAAAGTGGCCATCGCTCCGCTGCTTCTCTTTGAGTTCGCGAATCAAGCCCTTATTCCATTTGTCCCAGGCATCGATATCCGATTGGAACAAAGCCTGCGCCTTGTAGTAGGCGGTGTACTCTCCGTAGTGATCCGATGTTTCAGCGACATCGCTTCCGATCAGAAACGATGAAGCAGCTTTGTATTCCTTCAAATCCTTGCGACCCGATACTGAGTAAACCAATGTCGCGATAGAAACGCGTGCGGGGGAATTGTCTAGTCCACCAAGTCCACCCGTGTATGCGACTTGGCCACCGGAAGAAGTCATCGAACGAAAGTACTCCAACGCTCGATCGATCGACTTGTCCGGAACCTCGATCCCCGCATTGCGAGCGGCCAGCAAACCCATCAGCACCGAACCGGACACCGATGTGTCGGCATCGGTTGCATCGGGTGAATAACGCCAACCACCAACGCTGTTTTTTGATTGGCTTGTGACTGCGGTGCGGACGGCCAGTTCGAGTGCTTGGCCAATCGTTCGACGCTTTGACTCATCGACATTGCTTTGGATCCACAATCGCTCTTCATCGCAGGCTCCGTAAGCCTCCGCCAGTGCGAGCATCGCGAATCCATGATGGTACATGCTGGGACCTATATAGCCGGTTTTTGGGTTCTGGTCTTCGATGATCGATCGGACGGCGCGAGTCACCGTATCGGCGTAGGTTCCATGATTTGGATCGTCGCCGTAGGCCAAGAAGGCCATGGTCGCGAGCCCCGTCACTCCAGGCCCTGACTCGCCGCTACTCGATTTCCATCGACCTGTTGCATCCTGGTTGTTTTGCAGCCAACCCAAGCCTCGGTCGTATAATTCCCGAACCTCGCGCGAAACCGCTTGACCTTGAACCGCATTCTCTCGAGACAACGATTGCCCAACCGCTTGCGGACAAATACCCAGCAAACAACCTGCGAGTGCAAAAACCAATGCAATTGCAATCGCCAATCGGAACAAGCGATGCGCATGATTAGCAATCGGAAGGCCTGATTGCGTCATTCCGGTTGATCCCAATTCATGACGGGTTGTAAGTCGTTGGTGTATTCCAATGGCCTCGACAATCGGATGCGCTGGGTCTCGGTGAAGTATTCCCGCTGCTGGCTTTCCGGCATGGCGGCGAGCGTTGTCCACACCGATTCCAAGCTAATCCAAGCGGCAGGATTTGCATCGGCGATCTTCTCCAAAATACCGAGCTGTTTGCTGTCCAAGCCGAGAACTCGCGACACCTTGAGCAACGTCTCGAGACGCTGCACGCGATTGTTGTACTCCGACCGCTGCCGCTGATCGTTGCTGATGATTTCCTGATGATCCTCCGAGAGATTGCTGTGGAGTACCTTTTCCCAAAGGGCTTTATTGCGATTCTCTTGGCCCGGAGGTCCCCACTGAGCAGTCGGCTGAAAGGGGCTGATCAAGGCCCAAAGCTTCTGATAGAAGTCTTGATACTGCTGCTGAGTTGGTCGTCGCGGAGCTTCGGAGACCAATGCGGTGATATCGGCATCGAGTCTCTGGAATTCCAGGTCGGCCGTTGCGTTCACTTTGATTCTCACGTCTTCAGAGATGCCGCAAAGTTGTTCGATGCGATTGAGGGTCTTGCGGACTCGCCGACGCAGAGATTGTTCAAAGGTCGCTCGGGTTCCGCCAAGGGTCCCGTACGCCATTTCCAACCATCGCTCGGGCTCCATTTCGAATTGCATCATGGGAGGATCGCCTCCCTTTTTCGGATCCGGATCCTCAACCGCTTCGGGCTGATTCCGATTGAGGGCGTTGGGGATCTTTCCCGTCTGCTGGGCAGTTGAGGGATGAGCAAGGAAAACAACTAAGATCAAAGCAGGGTAACATGGAATCTGGGTCAATAACCGGAATGAATGTAGAATACTCATCGCCTAGGATCCCGGTCGGGGACGAATATTTTTGGTGCGACTTCAAAGAGCAGCATCTTTCGATCGGCTGGCTCGGAAGGCTCAACTTTCTCTAGCGGAATCTCCTCGGAACTCGAGACCGAACCGATCTTGAATCGCTCATCGAGTCTGAGTGTTGGCATGTCCACAAAACCACCTCCCATGAAGTGTTCTGTGACCTGGGATGCTCGGTCTGTACCTGCGGTCCGTTGCGATTCGCTCAGCACTTTGCTGATCCAAGCAAACTTGGTCTCGGGAAGAGTTCCGGTGCGATACATACTCCACCAAGAATCCTTCCATCGCTCTTGAGTGAGTTTCTCTACTTCCTGCATTTGAGCATGAGTCAGTCCGTACTTTCGTTCGCAATCCATGACCATTCTCCCGATCACGATCCGTTTGCGATATGCGAGCCGCACATCGATTTCCTGTTCCCATTTCTCATACTGTTCGTCGGACAGCGCATCCCGCACCCAAATCTGCACGAGTCGTTCGACCCGCGACTCGAAGTCCGCATTGATTCGTTGGTTCTGCGATTCGGCATAGGCGCGAATCGTGTTGGAAAGCCGACTCTTCCATTCTCTCTCTGCGACATCCACTAGGGCTTGTGCTTCTTTGGTCGATGGTTTGCAGACCCGCTCAACATTGTTGAACTCGTTCTGGATAAATCCTCGAACCCAGCGCTGTGCGGTTTCCGCCCGTCCATCCGCACCGGCCATCACACCCCCCAAAGCAACATTGAACTGCACATCCCCTTCACCGACGATCTGGACTTGTACTTCCTGAGCATCGACCGAACCGACAACGAGGCACCCCAGCAAACAAACAGCAAAAACGAGGGGCGTAGCTATTCGTGGTATGAACAAGTCGGTGCGCCGAAGTTTCATGGCGATTTCCTTCGTTCTACACGATCGAAGTACTGGTCGAGTCCATGACGGAACTCTTCCGGTATATCGGATTCGGTCTTTCCGCTCGATTGTTCGACGCCCCGATCCGGTCGGACTTGTTTTTCATTGATACCGGGACCGATCAGGCTGATAGCAGCATCGACCGTATCGCCGCTTCCGCCGCCACTTGGCGAACTTCCACCTCCGCCGCCGCTTTTGGGATTGATGCGTTTGCTTTGCAA
>CAYXFO010000069.1:0-14073 GCA_964464255.1 uncultured Pirellula sp. | reverse complement strand
TCCGAAACTAGACCTTGCGTCAACTGGCCAGAAAATGTACGACCAAGCTTCGTCGTTAGAGATCCCTGGTTTCGACGCTTTTGCAATGACTGCAATTGATCCGGGGATGCTAGCGTTAATTTGGTTCCTGTGTTTGGGCAACGGATGAGCCCTATGAACCACTCGGGTAGATTTACCATAAAACTCGCTTATTTAATAACTCTTCTCGCATGGCTGTGCTTGGGCGCGCCATTATGGGTCCTGGGCCAACAGCCGACCTTGGGGCAGCAGCCGATTGCGCCCTCGGACCAATTCACAGCCCCGACTCCAGTCATGACCTTCATGGATATGAATACTGGTCAACCTTGGGGTCGCTATGTGATATCCGAAACGGTCACGGTTCCCAAGTACGAGTATCAGGAAGTCAAGGAACGGGTCTGGGTTCCTACGTGGGTTCAAGAACCGCGAGCCACGACCGCAACCCAGTACGAGCAGGTCGTTTCCTATCAACTCCGCCCCCGTTCGGTTCCGAGCTGGAATCCACTCGTGCCGCCGCAACAGATTCTGGAATATGCTCCCATTGTGCAGTACCAGCCTCGGAATGTGCAGGCCATGCAAATGACGACGTACCAAAAATATGAGGAACGAGAGATTACTCGCATGGTCCCAGTATTGGTCAACGCGAGCGAGCAGCGAGCCAAATTCGTCGATCGTCCCCTCACCTCTCCTCCTAGCGCTGGCCCGATGGCGAGCAATCTGGTCCAGGAATCGGCGATGGTTGCACAAGCGTCCCGAACCAGCGCTCGTTACCCAACGCGATCGATTGATTACCCGAGCGCCAACTACGGCTCTCCGACATATGCCTACGCGTCACCGACCGTTGCATGGAGCGCGCCTCGTACGCTCGTTCCCTCACCCACTACCACGGTCGCGAATTCCGGAATTCCAGCTACCAACGCCAGCTACTCCTACGCATCATCACCGCCAGCGAACACGATCCCGACCTCAGTTGGAGCTCCTCCGAGCAGCATCATTGTCGGCAACGGAACGGTCTACAGTTCCGCGTTGGTACCTGTTCCATCGGCATTGGTAGCATCGAATCCGATGACTGCTCCGACGATCCCTCCGCCGATGAACAATACTTTCGGATACCCTGCTAATCCTAATTACCCTTATGCCTACGCACCGTACGGCTCGGCCCCAACTGCCTATCCGCCCTACGCGGCCTACCCCTACGGCGCGAATCCCTATGCGTCTTGGATGACGTCTACGGGCGCACTCTTTTCAACGAATATGTTCCAGACTCAGTCGACTGCGCCGGTGGCAAACACCGCTATGGTTCCTAATACCCCAGCATATGCATCGAACGCCCCGAACTTCTGGGGACGGAGCGCTCAAACGACGATGCCTCCTACGTTCGGAACGTATCCGCCAACCGTCAATGCATCGGGAACCACCGGCTATCGTTAAGCGAACCGGATCAAGCGAACCGGATCAAGCGGCCGCGTCGGAGTGATCGCTTACCATGAGTTTGCCTCTACACGGCAACCGGAGCAGATATCTTCGGGTGCGGATCATAGCCGATCACCTCGAGATCCTCGAAATCATAGTCCAGTACACTTCGGCGAATGTTCTTGATTTTCAGAGTCGGACAAGGACGGACGGAGCGCGAGAGTTGTTCGCGAGCTTGATCGAAGTGATTGATGTACAAGTGAGCATCGCCGAGGGTGTGAATAAAGTCGCCCGCTTCCAATCCATTGCTCTCTGCCAGCAAGATCGTCAGCAATGCATAGGATGCGATATTGAACGGTACACCGAGAAACATGTCAGCGCTCCGTTGGTACAACTGACAGCTCAACCGTCCTCCCGCGACATAAAACTGAAATAGCAGATGGCAGGGTGGCAGGGCCATTTTGGAGATATCCGCCACATTCCATGCGCTGACAATCATGCGCCGGGAATTGGGATGGGTGCGAATCTGGTTCTCGACTTCGACAATCTGATCGATGCATGAGCCATCGGGGCATTCCCAGGACCGCCATTGTTTGCCGTAAACCGGACCAAGCTCCCCGTTCTCGTCTGCCCATTCGTCCCAAATCGTTACGCGATGATCTTTCAGGTATCGAATATTCGTTTCCCCTCGCAGGAACCAAAAAAGCTCGTACGCAATGGAACGGAACGACAGTTTCTTAGTGGTCAGAAGCGGAAACCCTTCGCTCAAAGGGAATCGCATCTGGGCTCCGAACAGACTCTTGGTTCCTGTACCTGTACGGTCATCCTTCGAGTCGCCTGTGTCGAGGATGCGCTTCAAAAGATCGAGGTACTGTTGTTCCATAGCGATGTTCCGTCGGGGAGGTGCCTTCTGAACCATCGAGTGTAAACGATCACGCGTTGGAATGACAAGCGATGGATCTTACCGTCCACTGAACAACCTAGTCCGTTTTTATGAAAAGAAAAAAGCCAGGGGGTTTGATATATACCCCTGGCTCAATCAATTTTTCGTTCGATCAATCGTGCGCGATCAGCTTCCGGTGTGGATCTGGATCTGGCGCGAGGTCGCCTTCGGTACTTTGGGGAGCCGAAGATGCAAAACTCCATGCTTGAGTTCGGCGGAAATCCTCTCGGCATCGATTTGCTTCGGCAGACGAATGCTGCGAGCAAATTTCCCGAGAACTCGTTCCCCGCGATGCACGACTGCCCCTTCGTTCAACTGGGTAGCGACTCGCGAAGCGCACACATGGAGTTTGTCGTCGAGCAATTCGACCTTCAGGCCTTCGCTGATAACACCGGGAAGATCGAGGTACAGGCTGAAGCCCGTTTCGTCTTCGACGATATCCAGTGGAGGAGCGAAGGTCGCTTCCGCTGGTTTGTCACAGGCTGTGTTGCTGCAGCCGGATTGGTTCAAAACATTCTCAACGATGTTTTCCATCTCGCTCGCAAAATCCTGCAAAGCGGTCGGCAACTGACGAATCTGGAAAGGAAAAGGAGCCATAGCGTTACACCCTCTCGGTTCAAAGGCCTCGACTCCGGTGCTCGACAGTCGTCTGTCAATGTGACAGCACCTGAATTCGACGGGAAACCATTAGATGCAATCAGCGTGCCAAATCTTTTCAGTCCCTGCCCTGATTGACACTCGCCCGCACAATCCGAACAATGCGACGTCAGAGGGATCGTCCTTCGCGGTAGGATGCCGCATTTTTTCTTTCACTCATCGGTCTGGCCACATTGCAACGAACAAAAACAGGTTGGATCGCGGTCTTCTTGTTGGCAGCATTGGTGGCTGTCGTTTTCGTGCTGTGGAAACCGAAGGGAGTGTGGCAACCGCAGACAGCTACCGATCCGCTAACGCAGACGGCCAGTAAGTCCTGGACACCACCCGCTCCGCTCCAATCCGCTCGGGCGATGAAGTATCTCGAGCAACTCTGCGCCATCGGCTCGCGTACGACCGGAACCCCTGGGATGGTTCAGCAACAGCAATTGCTGCAGGCTCACTTCGAGAAACTCGGCGGAAAGATAGTTTGGCAATCGTTTCAGCATCGACATCCGCAGACCGGCCAACCGGTCGAAGTGAAGAACCTGATCGTCCAGTGGCATCCCGATCGCATGGAACGTGTCGTCTTGTGTTCTCATTACGACACCCGCCCATTCCCGGATCGCGATCCCAAAAACCGCACTGGTCTGTTCGTCGGTGCGAACGACGGCGCCAGTAGTACGGCTGCTTTGATGGAACTAGGACATGCCATGGCGGACAAATCGATCAAGATCGGTGTCGACTTTGTACTCTTCGACGCTGAAGAACTTGTCTTTGGCGAACAAAAAGGGGACTACTTCATCGGTTCAACCTATTTCGCTCAGCAGTACGTTGCCGATCCTCCGGCGTACCGATATCGCTCAGGAATCCTGATGGACATGATCGGCGACAAGGATCTGCAACTCTACTACGACGAGGCGAGTTTCAAGTACGCACCTCAATTAGCGCGAGAGGTATGGGATATCGCACGAGGACTTGGGCTCAAGGAATTCAATCCTCGCGTTGTCCACTCCATCCGAGATGATCATTTGCCGCTGAATGAGATCGCGCGCATTCCAACCATCGATATCATCGACTTCGACTATCCGACGGCTGCCTCGCGAACTCGGAGCTATTGGCATACGATGGCTGATTCGCCAGACAAATGCTCCGGCGATTCGCTCACCAAAGTACTCGCCGTTGTCCTGGAGTGGCTCAAGCGACAGCAGCCATGATGGGTGAAACCGAGAACCCATCGCACCTCCAGTTTCTCAAGATTCGGCACCGATATGGCTCCAGAATTGTCTTAGAGGATATCAGCTTCAGCGCGACACAAGGCCAGTGGCTGGTCCTGTTCGGCGAGAGCGGCAGTGGCAAGTCGACTCTTCTGCGTATCGCTGCCGGCCTGGAACGCCCCGAACAGGGATCTGTATTCATGCTCGGTTCGGATCAGTCGATGATTCCGGCACACCAACGTCCGATTGCATGGATGTCGCAAACCGCGGACTGTTACGAGCATCTGAGCATTGCTGAAAATCTTGCGATCGCCGAGCGATTGGTTCGTTCGCACACACCCGAACAGCCGATCGATATTGCATCATGGCGAACCGAGCTCATCGACGAGCTTCGTCTGGCGCCCCTGATGACCCGAAAACCACTGGCGATTTCAGGAGGGGAACGACAGCGTGTTGCCATCGCTCGCGCAATGTTGTCGCTGCGCCCGATCCTGTTACTCGACGAACCGCTCGCTCATTTGAACGAATCGATGCGCGAAAAACTCGGAAGAAAACTGCGGGAATGGACCCTTCGCATGCGGATGACAGTACTTTACGTCACCCACGATTCGCTCGAGGCAGCGCAACTCGGGGACCGGATGGTCATCTTGATTGGCGGTCGTGTTGAACAAATAGATGCGCCGAAGTTGATCATCGACCAACCTGCAAGCGAGCGAGTCGCGGAACTAACGGCCCGACTCCGCCGGTTCGGAAGCACGGACATCGGCCGCTGAGCGAGACGCCTCGAACGCGATTCCCGTCGCTGCGATGGGGAGCGAGATACGAACCTCCGTTCCATGACCTAGCTTGCTGGCGATTTCCATCTTTCCACCCGCAGCCTCGATAATGCTCTGGACGATATGCAGACCAAGTCCGGTCCCTCGACGTGTTTGCGATGGATCCCGCCCCGAATTGCTTCGAAAGAAACGACGGCCAATCTTCGGCAGGTCCTCTTCCGAAATACCGATACCTGTATCACGGATGGTCAATGTGCAACGCTTATTCACATCGTCGCGAAGCAAGGAAACATCGATCGTGCCGCCGGTCGGCGTATACTTGATCGCATTGTCGATCAGATTATGAATCACGAATCGCAAGTGCTCTGGGTTGGCGGAAACGACGCAAGAATCGTTGTGACGGAATCGGATATGAAGATCCTTCGCGCTGGCGAGAGCTTCATAAAAGTCACTCGACTTGGAGATCAATTCATTCCAAGCCACCTCTTGACGCACCAGCTGATGCCGATCGGCTTTGGCCTCGCTTAGAAGAAGCAATTGATTGACGAGCCTCTTGAGGTATTCGCACTCCGAGAGGACACGTTGCAACATGTCGCTCGACTTGCCGTCCGGAATCCTGCCGGCGACTACCTCGACGTTGCTGATGATGGCAGCGAGCGGTGCCCGCAGTTGGTGTGCGGAGTTAGCGATCCAGTCCTCGTTTTCACGAAGCTGCGATCGAACTTTGACCAGAAGGGAATTGAGCGTTTCGGCCAGAGCATCAATCTCATCGCGATTGCCGCTACGATCGATCAGTTGCTCCGATGCAATGGCAATACTCCGCGTCGTTTCGGTCAACTGTGTCAGGGGCGTGAGGAGCCAAGATGCTAGCAGAATGGCCAAGATAGGTGCACCTAGGAACAGCGGCCCGACCGCGCTGATGAGCCAACCGTCGAACTGGGCTATCGTCATGTTTACAAGGTAATCCGAGCATCCGACCTGCAGGATCCCTGGAACCATCGGACGCTCTTCCGAACCGTCATCTGTCGGTGCACGTTGCAAATCTACCG
Source organism: uncultured Pirellula sp. (assembly GCA_964464255.1). Classification (GTDB taxonomy): domain Bacteria; phylum Planctomycetota; class Planctomycetia; order Pirellulales; family Pirellulaceae; genus JBKCUI01. The sequence goes on along the minus strand of CAYXFO010000069.1, from coordinate 8,024 downwards.
ACTGCTGCATGAATCGATATTCCCCAAAGACCTGAACCACTTGTGGGTCGACGTTTGCCGAGGTCGGCGGGATGATCGGCGCGGTGATCGACTCCCAAATCATTTTTCCTTCGCCGTCGACGATACGAATGAACAGCCGGTGCAAGGGATGGATCGCCACCCGGCGATTCCAGGCTTCCGTCCTTACGGAGGAGAAAGGGAGTTCTTCCTGCTGAATGATCTGCAGAAAGTCGTTGAAATCTTCGGTCAGGTCGATATCGGACTGGCGGAGCAACAACGCCTGGAATGAGGACCTGCAGATCCAACCGACCAACAGCCCGGTGATCCAGATAAAGAGCGTGATGATCAGCGCCGTCCGATATCTGAGGGTGAGTCGCCAATACGGCTTCAAGATTTCAACTCCCCCTGTCTCGACTCCTCAGCGGTCATTCACCCAATCGAAGACTAAGAGCCGACCCGAGTCACTCGAAAACCGCAGCTAACGCCAAGGCGGCTCATGTTTTTGGATAGGCCTAAGTATTCTCTGTTTCCTCTTCGTGTTCGACCAAATCCTGATGGGCAGGAACGGTTTCCGAAAGAACATACCCGCGGCCTCGCAAAGTATGGATCAACGGCTTATCGAACCCTTTATCGACCTTGCTTCGCAGTCGATTGATATGGACTTCGATGACGTTTGTTTCGCTTTCCCAATTGGTATCCCACAATTGATGGTAGAGCATCTTGCGAGTCAGGATCTTGTTTTCGTGCCGTATGAACAACTCCAACAGAGAAATCTCCGTCGGGGATAGCTTGAGTTCTTTGCCATCGCGAAACGCGCGGCGGGTGGTCAATTCCAATCGCAAGGGTCCGAACGTGAGGACATTGCCTTCGATCTTTCGACTTCTTCGGGTGATCGCCACCAAACGGGCATGGAGCTCTCGCATCTCGAAGGGCTTTACCAAGTAATCGTCGGCACCCTCATTGAGTCCCTTGACTCGATGCTCGGTGGTCCCCAGCGCGCTCAGAATCAGGATAGGAGTCTGATCGCGCCCGGCGCGAACGGACTTCAATACATCCATCCCGGAATCGTTCCCGAGCATCAGATCGAGTACCACTGCATCGGGTTTACGCGTTTTCACTGCGTCGATGGCATCCCTTACGTTGGAAACAACATCGGCCGCAATACCTTCATCCGACAACCCTTCGCGGATGGCATCCGAGAGAGCGGGATCATCTTCAACGACAAGAACTTTGCGAGGCATAATGCAAACGTGAAAACAAAAGAAAAGGAAGAGAACTAATTTTGCGGACTTCCAATGCTGGCCGCTTGCAGCAATGCCGCGGTGTAACCGATCAAATCCCCACGCCCGCGAGCGTGCTCCATCATGGGTTGGAAGTCCCCTGCTGCCTGAGCCAGCTCGAGCAACGACGGAGCAATTCCAAAGGGCCGCATCCCTTGCGGCATCCAACGCATCAAAAACGATGCGGCTTCCGAGGGCCTTCCGACCCTGGCTAGCAAATCCGCATACGTTTCTATTGCAACTGTCCCTATCTCCTCAGCATCGAGCGTCTCGGCCTTCTGGCGAAACAATCGAAGCGCTCCATCGACTTGCTCCCCTAGCAAGGCTCGAAACCAAGCCAAACTCATGGGATACAAGTCTGCAAAGGGCTCATCGCTTTGATACTGGTACTGCGCGTGCAACTGGCGACCATACTCCGCTAAGTCGGCGGCCAGCCGAATCAGTCGAAGATCATCCAGCACACGGGCGAACCGTACCGTCGAGGCCAAATGCGTTGTATCTAAATGATACGTTCCATCACGTAGCAAACCAGGGTGCAAACCCAGCCAATCGGAGATCTTTCCCCCAGGAGGCGAGGCCAAATCGGGTTTCCGACGCCTCAGATCCGCTATCAAGTTCGCCAAAAGCTCTCCATGCACATGCTCCACCAATGCACCCACGGCTGCCTGCTGCTCTTTGCGTCCGCGCATCGCGACCACCGAATCGAGCATGGTAATGGTGTTGCAGGTCCCTCGCATCTTCAAGCTCAGTCGAGTTCCTTGCCCCACATCCACTCCCTCATGCACATACAAGCTCAGGAGCAAATCCAGGTTTTCCTGAGTCGGCTCGATGCTCGACATCGCTTCGGCAGCGAGTGCATTGTCCCCGACCGCCCGCAGGAACATCCACCCCTCCTGAATCCGTCCCGAACGCATTAGACCCTCTCCCACCTCTCGGCATGCGTCGAGCAATCTTCGATCCAATTCATCTTGAACATCGCTCGGGACCGAGGCCGCAACCGCTTGATCGGGAACCAAACCGTCCACATGGACCGCCGGGAGCCCCAGCTCCAGTCGATGCAGCATCTTGCGCGCTTCGAACAACTCGTTGTACCGATGCTGGGATCGGAAGTGATCGACGAGACCACAAGCGGCCGCCACAGGCCCCTGTTCCGTAGCCGTCGCGGTTAATTGCTCCAATATCTTTGTTTCGTTTTGCATGAACTTACTAAAGGATTGCCAAAGGATTACGAGGATGTTCGAGCGTACCGCGAGTGACTCCCACGCGGTTCTCCGCCTTCAACGACCGCCAGACCGCGCTGCCATCGATTCGTCCAGCGACCAGATCTCGATACAGCCGAACCAAACGTTCGATCTCAGCTCGCGGAGCATCCCGAAGAATCTCCACTCGAAAATCGCAAACCCCCATTTGCGAAAGGATGGGAACCACTTCCGCACCACTTTGCGCGTTCCCATTGTAGAGTGTGTTTCGACATCCGACATCCGCATGCAACACATGTTCGACCCCAACTCGATCCCGCAAACGGACATCGTGCCGATCGCAGGGGCGACCGCAATCGGTCTTGTTCGTCCCGGGAGACAACACCGTGCAAAATACACAATGCTCCATATGAAACATCGGCATGTGCTGGTGTATCACCACTTCCGTCCAAGCTCCAGGCATCGGACCGACCAACTCCAACAACTGATCCCGGTTCAAGTCATAAGAAGCGGTAATGCGATGAGCTCCCTGCTCCATCAGCCATTGGGCAGATAACGGATTAGTCACATTCAGCGAGAAGTCTGCAATGCACGGGATTCGGTTTTCGACTGCGAATCGCAGGGCGGCCAAGTTGCGAACCAACCAGCCGTCGGCTCCATGTTTCGCCAAAGCGCGAAACAACCCTGCTTCGCCCGCTTTTTGGATTCGCAACGTTGCGAGGGCGATCTCCGCAGAGGCTTGACGCGCAACCGCAACCGCGTTGCGATATTCCCGAATGTCGTGGAACTCGACATAGACATGTTTCTGCCCTGTTTCGAGCACATGCTCGAGCTGGCTCATGGTCCTGCACAAAACATGCAACCGCCTTTCATCCGGAGCAACCTCGGAATGAGTAGGATGCGAGACGCATGTCGAAGACACTTGGGAAAGCATCCGCTGCGCAGTTCCTGGTGGTGAGATCACCCGAGGAGGTGGAGCGATCCTCTCGCGATCCACGGCATCGACGATCGCTTTGCGGATTTCTCCCAGAACGCTCAACGGGACCATGGGCTCTCCGATGATGGCGACCTCGCACGATGCAAGGGAATAGGGTGTAGCCCCGAGGCGGCCAAGTTGCTTTTCGATACCATCGGATTGCAGAGGATGTTTCTGTGCCAACTGGGGTACATGCGGGTGTTCGATATCGATCGCATGCTGATGTTGCTCGAGTCCTTCGCGCGATTCAGTCCATGTGACTTGCAATTGGATCGGTTTGTTGACTTCGATGTTGCCGGAAATGTGCAGGCCGAGTCTCCGCTGAAAATGCTCTTGAGCAAAGGTAGTACGCCAGCGTTTGGTCAATTGCGGAGCATCGGTCTGCCAGATGGCTTGACCATCGTAGACCTCAACATCCTTCATCAGTCCCCGCTGAAACTCCAGTTCCACACGACCTTGGACCGGTTGATCGACAGGTCGATGTCGATCGTAGATTTGATAGATGCGTCCGCCGATTTCCTTACCAGCCGAACGATCCCCGGCGAGGACGATTCCATCTCCTTTCGCCAAAGGGATTGCGAGTTCAACAACCAAGCGTTCTCCTTTTTTGCGGAGGATCTTGCCTGCGAGAACACCACGTTTCGCGCTGCTCTGGCCAGGAACGAGACGTTTGTGATTGCATCCTTCGAGCCATCCAGGAGAGAATCCTCGCGAGAAACTGAGCTCCATCTCGCGCTGGGTTTCCGCAGCCATCGTTAGAGGCTGACCACGCATCGCCGAATCGATCGCTTGTCGATAATGCTGAACGATATTTGCAACGTACTCCGGCGACTTCAATCTCCCTTCGATCTTCAAGGAGCAGACACCTGCATCGATCAGTTGTGGGATATGTTCGTAGGCCGCCAAATCTTGGGGAGAGAGGAGATACTTGACATCCCCCAAATCGACGTCGCGCCCATCTTGAATCAACTGGTAATCGAGGCGGCATGCCTGGGCGCATTGCCCTCGGTTCGCGCTGCGGCCGCCGAGGGACTCGCTGGTCAGACATTGACCACTGTACGCGACACACAGGGCTCCATGCACAAATGTTTCGACCGGCATGCTGGTCGATGCAGTGATCTTGCGTATTTCATCGATGGAACATTCGCGGGCCAGTACAACTCGATCGATACCGAGCGACTCGATGCCCGCGATCGTTTCCGCAGATACCATCGTCATCTGCGTGCTGGCATGGACGCTCAGGCTCGGACAGATCTCATGAATCAGTCGAACCGCGCCGAGGTCTTGCACGAGGACAGCATCGACGCCCGCGTCGGCAAGTCGAGCCACATGATTCTCGAACGAAGCAAGTTCGTCGGTGAAAATGAGCGTGTTGAGCGTGACGAAGCCAGACAAGCCGCGACGATGCAGCGTCTGCATTAAGCGAGGGAGGTCTTCGAGCGGAAAATTGGTTGCGCGGGCGCGGGCGTTGAAACCGGTCTCGAGTCCGAAATAGATCGCATCCGCACCATTCTCAATCGCAGCGTGGACGCATTCCCAGTTTCCCGCCGGGGCCAGCAGCTCGGGCGCCGACCGTCGGGAGGATGGTTGTTCGTTCATGTCACCCCAAACTTACCATGCCATTGGCATCCCCAAAGTTACCTTGATCCACCCCCGCATAGTCGAGCATCGTGCGGAAAAGATTATTCAAGGGTGTGTACTGCGGAAACTCGATCACTCTGCCGGTTGCCAATCCTCGGTTGGCTCGTCCAGCCAACAGAACGGGGAGATCATGGTGATCGTGACGATTGCCATCACAAATGGCGCCGCCGTAGAGAATCATGGAATGATCGAGCAGGTTTCCTTCGCCGTCTGGAGTCGCGCGCAGTTTGGTCAAGAAGTACGCGAACTGCTCAGCATACCAGTGATCGATCTTGGCGATCTTGTCGATATGGTCTTGTTTGTTCTCATGGTGGGACAATTGATGGTGGCCATCGCTGACTTCGATCATCGGGAAGGTTCGATTGCTTCCCTCGTTCGCCAACATGAACGTTGCGATTCGCGTCGTGTCGGTTTGAAAGGCGAGGACCATCAAATCGTACATCAAGCGAATATGTTCCGTGGCATCGCTCGGCTTCTCTTTCGGTTCCACGGTGCCTTCAGGCAACTGAACGGGGATCGTGAATTTCGTGATTCGCTGTTCAATCTCACGTACGCTGGTGAAGTACTCGTCGAGCTTGCGAGCATCATCCTTGCCCACATGATCGACCAGATGTTTCCGCTGATCGTTCACAAAATCGAGGATACTCGCCTTCATGCCTCGATCCTTGTCGCTCCCACCACCGACAACGCCAAAAAGTCTCGCAAACGCGTTCTTGGGTTGAATCTCCTTGCCGGTCGGCAACGACTCCGATCGCCATGAAATATTGTTGGAGTAGGCACAGGAGTATCCGGAGTCGCATGCGCCCGCGTCGCGACCTTCCTCGGTACCGAGCTCGATCGACGACAGACGGGTGTGTCGTCCGTAGCTGTCGGCTGCGATTTGATCGACACTTCGACCGACTCGAATCTTGGATCCGGCGGTCTTGAAGGGATGGGCACCGGTCAAGAACGCGGCGGCGCTTCGGGCGTGGTCGCCGGGTCCATCGCCCAACGATTGCGCGTTGACCTGGGCTAAACCCTTGATGACGTTGAAATCATTGCGGCACTGCTCCAGCGGATCCAGGCTGGGAGAGAGCGTCCAATCGGTTCCTGAACCCTTGGGAAACCAGCGATCAGCGTTGGTGCCGTTGGGGAAAAAGACCCATGCCATGCGAAGGGGGGATGCCGATTCGCTGGCGGACGTGGCTGCTCGGACCATCGGCTGCATCGCACCCAGCATGGGGAGTGCCAGGCTGGCGCCAGCTCCTCGAAGGATCGTGCGTCGATCGATTCGAGTAGAACGGCTCAAACGCGGCATCGGGATCTCCGAGTGCTGGATCTCCGAGTGCTGGATGTCTGTGGTGCGGTGTAACGGATCAGGGTTGCTTTGTGCCATGATCGGGTTCGCTCAGGGTAAGGGTATTGGATACCGTGGGTTGGGATCGCTGGAGGAATGCATCGCTTAGCACGATCCCCTCCAGGATCGACCGTATTGTATATGCCTGCGAATGGGCTTGCTTCAAAATCTTATCGACATCGCAACGGTCCACCCTCTGCAAACCCCGGCCGAGGGCGTAAGTTAGCATCCTTTCCGAGAAATTTCGGGCGATGGAGTCCTCGCGCTGAGCCAGAATCGCCACCAACTCTGCCGGACCGGAAAAAGTTCTCCCATCGGCCAGTTCCCCTTGGGACTGGATCGGATGGCCGCCATCCTGTTCGCGCCAGCGTCCGATGGCATCAAAGTTTTCCAAGCCCAAACCGATCGGATCCATCAACTTGTGGCATCCGGCACAACTGGGGTTGGAGCGATGGATCTCCAGCCGTTCACGCAGTGTTGCGTTGGCATCGGCCTTGGCTTGCTCGAGCGATGGGATATTCGGAGGAGCCGACGGTGGCGGATCTCCGAGCATCGTTTCCAGGATCCATTTCCCTCGCTTTACAGGGCTGCTCCGCGTTGGGTTCGATGTCAGAGCAAGCGCAGCACCCTGGGTCAAAATCCCGCGTCGGTTCTCAGGAAGGGAAACGCGAATCCATTTGTCTTCCTCTTCGTAGAGTCCTTGACGCCGCTGATCGTTCCCCTTGCGGCCAGGACGTCTGCGGTACATGTCGGCAGGATCGCGACCCTCGAACGGAATTCCGTAGTACTCGGCCAGACGAGGGTTGACGAACGTGTAATCGGCTCGAAGGAGGTCGCTGATCTTTCCATCGCGAATCAGCGATCGACAAAACAATTCCGTCTCGCGAATCATCGCGGCTCGCAATCGATCCGACCAATACGGAAACGCGGCTTCATCGACTTCGATCTTGTTCAGGTTTCGCAGTCCCAACCATTGAGCGAAGAAACCGGACAGGATCGCATCCGATTTCGGATCCTCGAGCATCCGATCGATTTGAGCTTTCAAGACCGCCTCATCGCGCAATTGACCCTGCGAAGCGAGCTGCATCAGCGGATCATCCGGCATGCTGCTCCACAGGAAATACGACAGACGGGTTGCGAGTGCGAAGTCGTCGATCCGTTGCTCGCCGTTGGGCAAATCGATCATTCGTTCACCGCGAAACAGGAACTGCGGGGAAACGAGCATCCCCTGCATCCCGAACCGAAGCGATTCGAGGTACGAGAATCCCTGGCCCGATGCACGCTCGCAGATCGCGACCACTGCTTCGATCTCCTCGGGAGTAACTGGTCTGCGGTAAGCTCGCGGCAAAAAATTCGCCACAACGCGGCGCGACGCTTCGGTTACGCCGATCTGTGCAGCATCGGGACTATCTTGATCGGTGGGGAAGGCGACAACGATCCGCTGATGCGATTTCGGAAAGGCCGGTTCGCCCGACTCGGGGCCCGACATGCGAAAAGACTCGACAATCAAACGACGATTGGGTGCATTTCTCGTTTCTGCATTGGAGTCATCGAAGTATTCGAGGCTCAGCAGATGCTCGCCTGCTTGGCAT
>CAYXFO010000068.1:0-14236 GCA_964464255.1 uncultured Pirellula sp. | reverse complement strand
ACCGGAATCACCACCCCCAACGAAAGAACATCGAGCAAGACCGCGATCAGAATGAACGGTATGCCAGCCTTGCTAGGGAGGGATCGAATCACAGAGGTCTCGTCGAAGGAGAATCGGTCAAGCGTTGCAACGTGAATTGCGTGTCAGTTTCCTCGCACGCACACCAAGCCGCAACCCCACGGGCGATTCTTCATCGATTCATCCCATCAAATCCAACTCGTTGGCTTGCCCGATAGCGGGCAGATCCAGAATGGAAGTCCCCTCTTTTTTTTCTTCATCTTGGCTCTCTGCGTCGGGATTCCGTCCCGATCGGCCTGAGGTGTATTGACCGTTAGCATCGCGGTCGAGGGTTTCGGCGGAACGTTCGACATCGCCGATCGCTGGCTTGGCATTCGCCGCGGAACCCGCTGTGTTAGCATTCCCGCGTTGATCGTTGCTTGCTTGCTGGGCTGCCGCTGCATTGGCTGCCCATGAGGCTCCTGGCATCGGTGTGATTTGCATGATCCCGACTCCTTGTGATTAAGGTGAATCCGACATGACTGGTTCGAATGAGTTGATAAGGGGAACGCTTCGTCGCATCTGAGGATCACTGGTGGTTCCGGTGACTTCGATCCGCATCAAGTTCGCGGCTCGATGCTGTGTGATGGGGCGCGCGATGGCGCCAACGATGCTCTTGCGACCGACATGGGCAAACAGGTCAAAGTAAAGCTCGCGGCGCAGGTTGACCCACCCGGAACCTTTCAGCGAAACCAAATCCCCATCGAGTTGCAACTCGTTCACCGGGATGCGATCACCATCGATCGCAAAGGAGATATCGGCTGAATCAAACGCACCTTGATCCGGACGAACCGACAAGAGCCTGAACAGCCGAACCATGTTGGGGAGTTCGTAGAGACTGGCGTCCCGCAACCATGCTCGACCATTCCCCTCCAACGATTCGGTGTTTGCCAACGAGCCAGCCACGTCGACTTGAACCGATAATCGACCGGATGCTTCGGTATGGGTTTCACCCAAATCGAGAAGGAATCCATGAAAGTCGGCATCGACCAATCGGAGTCGATACCGCGAACGTTCGCCGTTGAGCGGTTGCACGCCACTCACAAATGCTGTTCCGCTGAGGGTCCTCGCGCGTACATCGCTATCGCCGATATCGAGCGTTGGACTATCCTCTTGCGACGCCGGCAATCCGGGAATGCGAGGCCCTATCGGTTCAGGCGTAGCGGAGGACTCTCGAAGCCGAGAACGAAACGATGCCGGGACAACATTCGGATCTCCGCGACTCCCCTGCGCGAGAACATTCTGCAAAAGGCTGTGATTCTTCCACTGCCAATCGACTGCATCGCGTCCGAGAAGCAACTCGTTTCGGTCCAGGGCGAAAGGGCCCTGAATCCCCGTGACGGCAACCCCTTTGATCGCCATCGCATCGATCGCCAACGAACCGAAGGCAACTGGGCCTGAAGCGGTGTTTTCTCCTTGAATCTCAAAGGCTCCGCGAATACCGGTGACCGAGTCGGACGCGAACTTGCCTTCTTCAAGATCCATGCGGAGATTCCAGCTTCGAACCAGCGAGTTATTCGCTTCGGTGAGCGATGCGACTTGCGTAGAACCCGCAACACTGACCGGGCCATCGAATTGAATGCGCGTTAATGGTTCTCGCAACACGCGAGGCAAGCACGTGAGCAGGACTTGATCGACCACGAAGCGCGTTGATGGCAGCCAACTCAATTGTCCGTCCCACGAACCATCTCCATGCAATCGTATCTGACCCTCGGTCTGGATCTGGCTGGCATCGTGCTTGCCGGACAAGGAACGGATGTCGATGCGCCCGGGCCGATAATCGATGGCGCACTCGACATCGTTGATGACATAGGGAAACGCAAGGGGACGAAGCGAAATACCGCGGGAGCCGCTGAACTGCGATTCCCGCAACTCATTCATCTCCACTCGAAGATCCAAGGGATCGTTGCGGTCCTTCCGCTTGATTTGAATCCCGACTCGATCCATCGAACCGGCCGGTTGCAGTTGATCCCAAAGGTTTCGAGCGCTCGGAGGCAACGCTTGCTGCAGCTCCTCGTCGAGCGAGATATGAAACGCGTCGAACAGCAGGTTCATGGACTCCAAACTCGAATCGCGGAACTGGGCGGAACCTTCCCCTTTGATCCTAGCGCCATCGTTGCGCCCGACAAACTCCCTCAGCACCAAATGATCGTTGTCCAGCGTGGCTTGGCCGTGAACGTCATAGACCGGATAGCGGAAGCCATCGTACTTGATCGAGCACTCGGAGAACGTCAGTTCCAGCGATCGCGATATCATCTCCGGTCGCTCAGCCGATCGGATGAAACGTCCTCGCCGCAACAACAAGGTGCCCGTGGGGTGAAGGGTATTGATGAAGCGATGAAAGCCGCTGGTCGAGGCTCCTCGAGGGGTCAAGGCACTGAGCAGTGTGTCGTCGATGGCGATCGGACCCTCGGCCGCCAAGACCAAATCCATCAACCAGCGAGGCTGATGTTTCTGAAGTGTTAGGGAACCGCTCAGTTGTTGCTGGCCAGCGATCGCTGTCAGCTTCGGCGCAGTGATGCGCCCCGCCTCATACACAAAGTCCCCTTGGATTCCTCGAACCGGATATGGGAAAAAGTCAGGATCGATCCCACCGTCCTTGGCTCGTACAAGAACCTTGGGGGTCCACTGCTGACCGTCGAATGACAGGGCTGCAGATGCATCCACCAAACCGCTTACCCGCATCCGTTGCCAATGCTCCTGGATGTTTTGTGGTAGCGCAGCATAGAGACGATCATCGAGTTGCAAATCCTGAATACGCAACGTTGCCGCCAAGGGAGCGCCAGGCGCCAAGCCATGGACATCGCAATTGAATTCGACCTGCGTGCTTCCCGATCGAGCCGAGCCCGATCGCACTTGCAGCAACTGGTTGCGCACGTACACCTCGCATCCCAGAGCTTCCAATGGGTAGGGGACTAAGGGATGGAGCAGTCGACCATTGCTCAGATTGGCTCGGGCATCGAAACCTAGAACCCCATCATGCATCGTCAAATGAAACGAGCCTGCCGCTTCTCCTGAAAACCCCTTGATCGCCTCCAGCCGATCCCGCAACAGAGCTGGCAATTGATCCATCAAGCGGCCCGAGAATTCCAGGCCTGCAACGGAACCTCGAGCTTCCCAGTGAGACATGTCGACGGTCGATGCGCCGTGAATATCCACTTGTTCAAAGTAACTGCTCGCAACACTGGCGCTGAATTCCAAAGTACCCTGTGACGACGACTTGCTCGGCGATGACATCCCGCTCAGCGAGGGGGTCATCGAAGCACGCAGATCGTGACAGATCACTTCGCTTCGTTTAGCACCGGTCTCATGTCCGATACGAATCAAACCGGATCGGATTTCCATGGCCGGGATGCGAGTCGGTTTGACACGCCCTCCCAGAAACTCTTCGACATTCCATCTGCCGTTGGACAAAGGCCAAAGACTGATGTCAGCGCTGTCGACCACAATGCTCTCAACGGGAAGTTGACCCTGAGCCAAACCGACAACATCAAATGGACCGTTGCATACAATCCTGCCGATGCGCATCACATCGCGCAGTCCTTGGTCGGTCGGCTTGGCGATGCGAAGTCCGTCGATCGTAATCGATTGCCCCGAAATCAATCGTGCTCGATCCACGGTCACAAAATGCTGAGGAAACTCTTTGCGCAAGCGGGCCGCGATTTCTTGTGTCAGTTTTGAATCGACACGACCAAGGATTTGAAAATAGCCAAGCAGCCCTGCGACCGCGACAAGAATCAGCCACAGCAAACGATAACCACCCGAGCGACGCAACGGCTTCGCGGATTGTTCACGGGGAATCGGTTTGTCGCTGGGCTGTTCGGGAATCACGCCTACGAATCCATTCGATGATCATCATCCATCCTACGGCCGCCAAAGGACACAGCAGCAAGACTCCTGGATGCCGATACCGCACCGATCCGATGAAGATCGAATGCAATAGAGCCAGATATAGACACGGCATCCATGCAAGCCACGCTCCCGGTTCCCGACGCAAACACCATGCTCCGATCACCGCACCAGCCACCAGGGCTGAATAACCCAATCCCTCGGACCAACGGACCAACGGTTGCACCTCTTTGGCAACCGGCATAGGTGTCCACATCTTCCCCAACTTTACCAATCCCAAACGAATAACGTCAGATGGATTTTGCCAGGCCCATACGATCGCCGCTTGCTTCATTCGGCGATCCACTCGCCACTCGAAGGTCGATTCCAACGGCTTACCCTGTTTAGCTAGCATTTCATCCTCAATCTGTTGCTCTTTGAGGAACGGGAGGACGAAGTCCATATTTTCATCGCTACTCCCCGAAGCGCCCGTATGCCAACCGTCGTACAGGCTGGCTCCGACTTGGAGCGTGGTGGGTACAAATTTGCCGGTAATCGTGTAATTCCGAATCCACCATGGTGTCATCACTACCATGGTTGCGGCACAGAACAGGCCGATGCTCCGAAGATGACGGATCAGATCGCTCGATGAAGTCGGTTTCGCCGAAACGATAGCAAAGGGGATCAAAACCAGGGGCCAGAGACTCCAACTGGGGCGAGCCAGGCATGCTAGTCCGAAAGCCAGACCCGCTGCTGCGTAGGCTTGATTCCGCGAATTTTTTTCACGGAGTCCGAAGAGAAAAATGGTGCAGGACAGGACAACAAGAGGTGTCGCGACCGCTTCGCTGAGAATAAAGATACTCATTGCAACAGCCCCCGGATAAAGCGATGCGAAGATCCCAGAGAGCAACGCGAGGTGGGAGCCAGCAATCGAGCGGGTCATCACCATGATGCACGCGACAGCGACGGCGCCGAACAGACAGCCCATGCAGCGGGCCCACCAAACGCCATTGGGTGATGGTCCGCTATTTTCTGAAACGTGTACGCTTGCACTCGAATCCTCCCAGGGCCCCCAGCTTCGAGGGATTACCGTCCAGGGTGTCAACAGCAGAGGATAGAGGGGTGCTCGAAAGATCTTGGAGTTTTCGCTCCCGTATTGGTAGGGACCACCGTTGGCAATATTGCTTGCCATGATCCAGTACGAGTGGCTATCACCGAATCGAAACGTTGCGCCCGAGCGAAGGGTCTGGTCATGCCAGTACCAAGCAGCCCCCAGGCGGATCAATAGAGCAAACAGCACCATTGCCCAGAACCATCGGCGTTCGGCGGTAGTGAAGTTGCTCATGATTTGGTCACTGAGTACCGCGCGTCACCGAGATTTCGAGCATCGATAGATGCCTCGCCAACTGCAGGATACTCTCATACGGGTTGATGCTGTTCCAATTCGTATCGACCCACTTGATCCGATCGGCCGCAACTGCTCCGGCGATGTTGGTTGAAGACGATGTGGAGTCGGCTGATGGAGATGCGGTCCGCAGCGATGCATCGAACGGAAGCCAACGCTGGCCGTCATGAATTTCGGTCCACGCATGCAGTCCCATGACCAGGGGTTGGACTTTGGTGTCGCATCTCAGCCCGATAGCGATGCGAGCGGGGATGCCATCGCTTCGGCAGGTTGCTGCTAGAAGAGCCGCAACGTCGAAGCTGTCACCCTTACCGGTAGCCAACGTGGTGTGACCTGCACTGACTCGCCGGTCGAAGGGAATCGTTTCTAAACGCTGGGAGATACCTTTGCAAAATGCGGACACGCGGCGGGCGACAGGATCGCTCGATGCGATGTTCTCCGTCTGCAACCATTCCTTGGCGACTTGCTGAATCTCTGGATGGTTGGTATCGATCACAAACGAGTTGGCCAAGGATCCATCACCTGGTTGGGGTTCTTGCTCGAGACCCTCGATCGGAGCGATCAGTTCGATCAGTTCAGCCGTTGAATAAACGGTGATGTCGAGCTTTCGTTCCTTGATGGTTCGAGCCACTTGATGGGTGCGACTAGGCAGGTCGATCGCGTATTGGGCATCGATGGTTTCAACGCGGAATCGAACCGGTTTGGTTGTCCCGAGTGGTAACGCGCCGCCGAGGGGCACAGGGCGGAGGGTTAAGTCGGCGAGTTCCGATTGGTTGACGACAACCATCGCGGATTCCTTTTCGCAACGGAACGAACGCAAGTCGAGCGAGGGGTTGAAGCGTTTATGAATGCGGCCCTGAGGGTCGGCCCAAACCTGGGAGCTGAACACATCATCCTTGGCATTGGACGTGATTTGGATTTCAAGAAGCTTTTCTTTTTTTCCTTCGAAGGTCGGGGTCTCGAAGTAATCGTAAGCGGTCAATTGGGCATCGATCGGTCTGCCCAGCAGGGGATCGAAGTATCTCAGTTGGCGTTGTTCACCTTCCTTCATCGGTGAACGCATCAAGGACTGCTCGATCGCGAAGGGGCCTCGGTCGAGCGCGTTCCAACCGATCCGTATCGAATCCCCTCGCCCGAAGAGATTGGTATTGAATTGGAGTTTTCCGTCACGAACCAGACCCTCGAAACGATTCGTTCTCGAACCGACTTCGACCGAGCCTTCAAAACGTATCACATCGCCGTTCTCTTTCTCGAAGGCGACGAAATCGATTTTTTGTTCCACTTCCTTTTCGCGTCCGCGAAGCCGAGTTCGGCTGCGAGCGGTCAATCGGAGAGTATCCGGCCCTTGCGCGGCGGCGCGTTCGATCTTTCTGTAGAAAAAACCGACCGGTTCGTTTCCGATGTATTGGATTTCCCAGTCCTCGATGGGGAGAGCTGACGGAGTCATCCATGCTGTTTCAACTTGATCTTTCGGGATCTCGGGTTCGGTAGAGGATCGGTTACCCTCCCCCTTGGTTTCGGGAAGGCCGATTTCCCGCAGCATGGAAGCCTTCAAACGCTCTCGTTCCTCGTCGCTCGGTCCGCATCCGATGAACGTCGAACTGACCAGTGTCAAGCAACCGCAGATTAAGCCGAAGCGCAGCGGTACTTCGAGAGGGTGTGTGCGATGAGATCTCATAGAAAAGGGAATGTTCCCGCGCGTATGGAAAAGTTCGGCTAAACGATCGTGGCAGAGGCTATTGCCACTTATCCAGCGTAATCCAAGCCGAGACAAGCGTCTTGTCGGATTGAACCCTATCGTACGCGCAAAACCAAGGCATTTCCAGGAACGATCGGCCGGTCGGCAGATTGTATCGATTATGACGAGAACAAAAGCCAGGAAAAGAATCCGGAATCGGATTGCTTGCCGGGCGAGTGACCTAGGTTTTGGTGTTCCTCAGCGAGAACTGAGGGATTTGTTATTTCGTCGATCCAAAATCCAAGCAGACCAATACGAGCGACTTCCATGGGTAGTGTACCAGGATATCGGTCCAATGCAGCGGCCAACAGCGATGCTCCTATCCGTTCAACTCCAACATCGAGTTTTGAATCGTTAAGCAGCGATCAACTCGAAGCCCACATGGAGAAATTCCGATACGGAGCCTTCGATTTGACCGATGCGGTCCGACCCTCATTCGATCTGCAGGTAATTCCCAAGCAGGGGTTTCGGCACGATTGTTACAATGACCCGAAGACGGGAAGCCGAATTCCAGTGATCATGGCATCCGCGTCTCGCGAAAGACTTTTCGACCTGTTTATGGACTTGCTCGATTGCTTGGGTTCCGGAGTGGATGTTGTCTTGGAAACCAGTCATTGCGGGGATTCCGGCGAGCATCTCGATCTATTTCGCGAGCACATCGACGTGCCGGTCTTGAAGAGCGCCCTTTACGAATTCGAGGACATGCTCCTCAACGATGGATGCACCGGAATTGCGGTTCTCAACCCAGGGAAACAGCAAGAGATTCAGTTTGACGAGCACAAATTGCTTGTTTGTTACGGTTCTCCGCTGGAAATCTTTGAACGGATTCTGATCAAGCACGACGTCTATCCCGATGATCAAATGCGATTCATCACCGAAGCAGAGCATGTGCACAGCAGCACCGATCGCTTTGCCAGACAGTTCTCCGACTTGCGATCTCGCCTCGGCATTGACCAGTGCGATTACGATGACGAAGCCTACGAGTGCTGAGAATCGTTTTCTAGCTTCCTTGTTTCTTAATACACCGGGGTGTGATACACTCTCGTGTGCTTTTCGTACCGAGCGGAGGAATGCAATGTTCCCGAGGCTTGGCAATGAGTGGCAATTGGAATTAAACGAGAACCCTCACCTCGCGGTGCTGTTCCTTGAACGGATAGTTCCCGATCGGTCGTCGGTTCGGCCAGTCGCTTGGTCTTTGTAGCATGATTCTCCTTGTGCCTTCCGTCATTCTAGCTGTGCTCGTCCTTGCGTGGATCGCTTGGATTGCGTTCGAGCCGCGCTCGACCGCAATTCCTTCCGCCCATCCGTCGGTCCACACCCTCTTGGGTGCAGTTCCGGCGACCGATGAGGGGCACCAAGAACCGGAATCCGATTATCAACGGCACGTAAGAAATCGAATCGAGGAATCCCAACTCCCCCTTGGAACTGTAGCGGGAGCACCCCTCCCCGACGGTGGTCGCTCCACGCAAAGGGCTACCGATGATCCGATGGGGGATCCCATGAAAGTTTTCAAGGGTGGAGAACTCGAATCTCATGCGAGCACGACCAACCGATCGAGGTTGAACTGAGCCGTTTCGCGGAGCCGCCGCGCTAACGACCTAGAAAGAAACGAAAACGTGTTCGCACCACACTGGAGCCCCATGGCCATTTTGACTCATGGGGCGATCGGCCTTCTTGCTCAAACCGATTCGGGGGGCGGTATGGTTGCCTGGACAATCCCCCTGGTCCTCGGCATCGCCATCGGCGCAGTGGTTGCCTTGGTGGTCAACAAGCTGATGGGGAACGACGCGAAAAGCAAAGCGGCGAGACTCCTCGATCAAGCCAAGCTCGATGGCGAGAATCTCATCAAGACCGCAGAACTGGAGAAGAAAGAGAAATTGCTCCAACTGCAATCGAAGTTTGACTCTGAGCAAAACCAGCAACGGGAGGAACTCCGCAATCGCGAGTCTCAGTTGGAACGCAGGGATCAACAGCTCAAGCAGAGCAACGATGACTTGAAGAACAAAGAAAAGCTTGTCGAGAGCACGCAGCGAAAGCTCTCTGAAAAAATGGAGGACGCGAACCGCAAGTCTCAGCAGTACGAGAAGCTGGTCAATCAAGTCCAAAACGATCTGCAACGGGTGACGGGATTGTCGAAAGACGAAGCTCGAAAACAGTTGCTCAGCTTGCTCGAAAAAGAACTTCAGGGGGAGCTTGGTCAAGTTATCCTTCAGCATGAGAAGAAAGTGGCAGAGGTTTCTCAACAGAAAGCGCAGGACATTCTGTTGACCGCTATGCAGCGGTATGCATCCGCACAAACTTCGGAGAGCACGACTAGCAGCATCGATATACCGAACGATGAAATGAAGGGCCGCATCATCGGTCGAGAGGGGCGAAACATCCGAGCTTTTGAAAAGGCGTCCGGCTGCGATCTGATTATCGACGATACGCCCGGCGTGGTGATCGTCAGCGGTTTTGACCCTGTGCGCCGTGAAGTTGCTCGCCAGTCGATGGCCAAACTGGTTACCGATGGCCGCATTCATCCGACTCGAATCGAGGAGATCATCGCGGCAACTGAGAAAGAGATGTCGCAATTTATTCGCCGCAAGGGTGAGGAGGCGGCCCAAGAGGTCAATCTGCAGGGGCTTAACGAGCGTGTGACCGAAATGCTCGGTCGGCTCCACTTCCGAACCAGCTATTCCCAGAATGTCCTGCGCCACAGTGTCGAGGTCGCGTTCCTATCGGGGCTCATGGCTGAAATGATCGGACTCAACGCGAACTTGGCCCGTCGATGTGGACTGCTGCACGATATTGGCAAGGCGGCCGACCATGAACTCGAAGGAGGCCACCCAAAGATCGGCGCCGACTTGCTCAAACGATCCGGCGAGAACGAGCATGTCGTCCATGCAGCCCTCGGGCACCACGATCAGCTGACCACCGAGCATCCTTACACGCTGCTCGTAGCTACTGCCGATGCCTGCAGCGCCTCCCGCCCCGGGGCGCGTCGCGAGTCCCTCGAACGCTATATCAAACGGATGGAGGAACTCGAGGGAATCGCCAAGGGGTTCCAGGGGGTGGAACAAGCCTTTGCGATTCAAGCGGGTCGAGAATTGCGAGTGATCGTCAGCTCCAAGGATACCGACGACTCGGTAGCTGCCAAAGTTTGCCGCGACATTGCGAAAGCCTTCGAAGAGCAACTTACCTATCCCGGCGAAATCAAAGTCACCGTGGTGCGCGAGTCCCGGTTTGTCGAAATCGCTCGTTGAGAATCAGATACGAATCGATCGCTAAGATCAGAGCCAGCAAGGTCAGCATCAAACCGGGGATCCAGGTTCCGGTCACTAGCCAGATCCCTGCTCCGATCAGAACAAGCGGCCACCATGGTTTGCTTTGTATCGGCCTGCCGAAAGTCAGCCAAGCCCATGGAGCCAAAACTACGAGCAGACCCATGCTTAATGTGGCCAGCAATCGATCCCATGCGAATGCTAGTCTGAGGTCCGCCGGTTCATCCCCGGGTTGCTGGGTAATAGGGGGATAGAGGTCGGCATCGATACTGTTGCCAAGGGTTTTGTTCCCTCCTCGCGCGAACAGCGATGTTTTGGGATTCCCTAGTGACGCTAACTCCAAATACCTAGTCACCAAGGCGTTGTATTCACCGGCATCCGCTATAGGCCCATGCTCTGTCCATGCGATCAACATGGATTGGGTTTCGTGGATGAGGTAATCCCGCCATCGATGCCACATTCCTCCGTTTTCCGAATCTGTCCCTTGAGCGCCGGGTCTCAAACGATCTAGAGCATCCAATGCCTCGATGTTCCGACGACAAATCTCGCGTGGGAGTTCGTGATGATTTCCATCGCGATAACCCTCAAGATGACCCTCGAGATCGAAGATTCGACCGCGGGAGATAAGCCATCCATGGCGACTCGGTTCCATGTTGTGCTCAAGAGCGGGGATAATATTTTGAATGGAATCTTCGTTCACAGTCGATGTGTCATTGATCAGAGCATGCAACGAAGCATCGCAATCGGTCCATAAATCGATTCGTACAGGAATTCCAAGGGGAGGAAGGGCAACCGTTAATTTCTCTCCTTCGCATCGCCAATAGGCTCCCTCGCCATTGATGCTCACCCAATCAACGCGAACACCTGGCGGGAGCAACCACACCCGACCAGGTTCATCGCCGTGACCTTCGGCTGCTAGGTCGATCCACCAGGAACTGAACATCGAGATTCGCGTCCCGTTTGATTCGGCAGGAAGGACGCGATGGACCTCGAGTTCAATCAGTTGGTCTCTTGCGTTTTGGTTGGAGTCGGCTGGCGACTTTGCACGGATCGCGATCGTTTCGGTTTGCTCGATGGGAGGCTCGCTTTCCTTGTCACTGGTCAGGCGGCATTTCAACTGCGGTTCGGACTCAAATCGCAAACGATCGATCCACTGATCGCCTTGCATGGCTTTCGGATCCGCCACCCATTCCACTGCGAACGACGCGGTTCGCTGATCTTCGCCCCAGATCGGTTGAACTTGGAGCCAACGCCGAGCAGGCGATAAGGAAGGAAGTTCCTTGATAGACGCATCGCTCTTCCAATCCCTTGACATTTCATTAGGCAAGGAGATTGCGAGGGTTGGCTTGGCGTCGAGCGATGGATTGTCGATCATGCGCAATTCCCATCGCAGTTCATTTTCGGTCATCGAAAGGATTCGAGCGGAAAGATCACCCTGCCATGCCCCCTTCAATCGTTCCAGAGGGATGGTCGCGGAATGGTCTAGATCGAGCAGGCTCATCGACGCCAGGGGTTTGCCTAGACCTCTCCCACGCAAGATTTCGATTTGCGACTGTCCTGCATGCTCGGGGATTCGAATTCGCCAGGCAGGGTCGGCTGAGATTTCCGCGAATTGCTCGGCGATCGAAACCCCTTCCATCGACAAGATAGGGATAGCTACTTGATCCGTATCAACATCGGAAACATCTTGTTCCGCCATGATCACCCACTCGCTCACGTCACCCGTTTCCCGATCGGCGAAGACTTGAACAAAGCGTCGATTCGCGGCGACCCATTCGATATGCGATAGTGGAGTGTTGCGAGACAAAACCTCTACCACGGAGTAGTGAGAGGGAATAGAGGCAACTAGGCTGCGTCGATTATTGATGGCGTTGGCAAATTCGATTCTCGATCGTAGAGAAATCTTGGCCGAACCGATTCCCAACTGATGTGTGACGCGCGCTCGTTGGAGCTTGTTGTCTGGTTGTTGACGCAGTACGCCAAAGCCTCCGTTGATCGGTATGCGAAGGCTCGTTGCGATGGGACGCTCGTTGAGTTCCAACCATTCGATCCGTTCTTTGGTATTGATCGAAGGAACCCAGGTATTGATCCCTTCGAGCATCCACACCGAACCGGCAGATCTCGCATATCGGAGGGTGTTGGGACGAACCCTGCGGTCGCGGCATTCCGCAAAGAGAACATTGCGAAGGTTGGCGTTCCCCGCTGGTATCCATGTGGTGGTGATCACTCGCTTGCCCGATGAATTGGTGGTCTCCGGAATCCAGCGAACGATGTATCTGCGGCGATCGAGGGTGCTGCCGGGACGAATATCGATGAGCTTGGCATCACCCCAAAGATTCCCGATCGGTTGCCATTGCAAGTCCGATTCCAGTTCGATTTCTTCGGGCGCGTCGACGGCACGCGGATACTCGACGATGGTGCGAGCGAGCAACTGACTGCGGTCGATGAACAGTTCGGTGTTCATCTGCGGCGTATCGGTAGTTCCTAAAGTCCCGGGATCGTTGGCGGCAACGCTACCGGGAATGTTGGCGGGAGCATCGGGGGATATTTCACCCACGAGTCGATCTTGATTGCCTAACTGAACGCTGAACTTGCCGATCGACGGATTCGAAAATCGACCGCGACGATTGAAGTCGATGGACCAACCCGCGTCGGTCTCGATATCGAGCATCGCGTTCCCCGCGGGGAGGATCGGTACATCGACCCCCCATGCTCTTGGTGATCGCGGCTCGTTCCCGATTCCTTCGCCCAGTCCCGAATCGTTCTTTTCGCGTTCCGTGGGTCGAATGCGAACCTGGGATTCGATTTGTAAGAGCCTCCGTCCCGCACGCTCAGGATACCAAGCCAGCTCGCTGTCGCTCTTTGCCAAGCGACTCGCAGCGACTTCGACCCCATCGATCAGGAATCGACTCAGCCGCGAGCGATCGCTTGAGAAGGGGATGCGCCATGGACGACCAACACCCGATTCACCGATCCAAACTTCATAGATATGGTTGCAGGGTTGTTCCGTATTGCCAAAACTGATCGAACGCGCGTCGAAACGCAGCGAGTGTCGAGCTGAAATCACATACGAATCCCGATCGATGATCGACGAAGTCGAGGGGAACGTGTCTTCCGCCATCACGATACTCGAAGGAACATAGACCACATCGCCCGAAGGCATTCCCTCTTCGTCCAACGGAATCAGGACATCGAAAGGAAGATTGCGGTTGGATTGCAGTGTCGCATTTGGATCCTGAGCGAGCATAGGCAAACCGATAGCTAGCGACAGGATCAAACCGATCGATGAGACAACTACCGCTCGGCTTGAGGGTTCGGACAAGCCATCGTTGGATAGTCCCGGTTCATTCCAGGGGTGCCAAGGTTCCGGGCGGTCTCTCTCGGCGGACCGAAGTCCCGGCGAAGTTACTGTCCGATGGATCAGGTAGACCAACGCTCCGATCGCGAAGCCGACCCATGTGCTTCGAAACCAAACCGCCAATGAGTCTGGAAGCCAATGCCCGCCGATCGCGGCTAATCCAGCCAGCACCAAACAAAACCATGGAATCCTCGGTAACAAACAATAGCCGAGCAAGACAGCGATCACCAACCACAATGCCGGTCCGGTGCGCGAGGGTGCATAACGCAAAGAGAGTCTTTGCGACTCGATATTGCTATTTTTCCAATCCGTCAAAGCCCAACTGGGAACCAACTCGCGAGGTGCGGTTTCGATCGACTTACTGCGTTGGTCGCTTTGCCAACCCAACCAGGATGTCGCCTCTGCGGTCCATTGCCAGGCGCTCCAAAAGCCGTTGTTTCGCGGCAGGGACGCTTCGGTTTGAGCGTTCCAAACGAGGGTTTGGCTCAGTGTACTGGCTACCTCGACCGGAGTGGGGGTCCACAGTGTGCGAGAGGGCTGCGGAAAGGGTGGTTCCAAAAGGATCTCAGGCCAAGAGAAATCAATCG
>CAYXFO010000067.1:8276-14256 GCA_964464255.1 uncultured Pirellula sp. | reverse complement strand
CAAAGAAAGCGTTTCGCGACCAGCCAAAACGCAACGAGCAATGCCTGTCCAGGTTTTGTGTTGCGATCGACTATGGGATGAGTTACAGTTCTAACAATCAAACCCCGGTGTCCTTTTCTTTCAATCCGTTGGCTACTCAGCATGCATCGCGATCCGCTACGTCGACCGGTCTTGTGCTTTAGGTCCAAGTACTGATGTGCGGTATTGCAGGCGGAGTTTGGAGTAGCGACACGGTTGGCTTGTCCCTCGAGATGCTGCGCCGGATGACTGATGCCTTGGTCCATCGAGGGCCGGATGACGAGGGGCATTGGCTTTCGAACCCCCACCGCCGCCTCGAAACCGTCGATCAACGATTTTCGTCCGGTATCGCACTGGGATTTCGACGCCTTTCCATCATCGACCTGGAAACCGGTCGACAACCGATGGCCAACGAAAACGGCTCGGTCCAGGTCGTTTTCAATGGCGAGATCTACAACTATCGAGATCTGAGGCATCGGCTCGAAGGCGCCAGTCATCATTTCGCAACGCATAGCGATACCGAAACCATCGTCCATCTCTACGAAGATCTCGGGTTGGACGCATTCAAGCACTTCAACGGCATGTTCGCGATCGCGATCTGGGACTCGGACCGCGATCGGTTGGTTCTGGCACGCGATCGACTTGGTAAAAAACCGTTGTTCTACTGGCATGATGGAAGCCGATTGTTCTTTGCCAGCGAACTAAAGGCGCTGGTAGGTATCCCTGGTTTCCCGAAAGAACTCGATCCGGGCGCGGTCGACTCCTACCTTACCTATCAATATGTCCCACACCCCCAATGCATCTATCGTGGTGTTCAAAAACTACCACCTGGACATCGATTGGTCTTCGAAAAGGGACGTGTCGACATCGCCCCCTATTGGAATATAGACTGGTCGCGCGAAACACCGATCTCTCCGTTTGATGCTTCGCGACATCTGAAGGATTTGCTCGACGATGCGATCCGTCTGCGATTGCGAAGCGATGTGCCACTCGGTGCTTTTCTCTCTGGAGGGATCGATTCATCATTGATCGTGGCGTTGGCTCAAAAGCATCTATCCGAACCGATTCGGACCTTCTCGATCGGTTTCTCGGAGGCGGATCACGACGAGACAGCGTTTGCCAAGATGGTGGCCGATCACGTCGGAACGCGTCATGAACGCTTTGAGGTCCAGCCCGATGCTCTTGGAATCGTCGATCGCTTGGTCGAGTCGTATGATGAACCCTTCAGCGATTCGAGCGCGGTACCGACCTGGTATCTGTGCGAGATGACGCGCAGGCATGTTACGGTAGCTCTAAGTGGCGACGGTGGTGATGAACTATTTGGCGGGTACGAGCGTTACCGAGCGCTGCAATTAAGTGAGCAAATGCAGCGTTGGCTACCCGTTCGGAGTTTGAGCCAAGCGTGGTGGTTGAAGCGATTGCCCGACTCCACTGCGCGGCGATCTTTCCTCAGACGTGTGCGGAGATTCTGCGAGGCGCTCGGGCAATCAGCACCCAACCGCTACATGAACTGGATCCAGATCTTCGGCGAAGCCCAGCGACTCGATCTCTATGAAGAGTCATGGGTATCGCGACTGCCCAACCGAGATCCCGTCGATTTCCTCCGCAATGCATGGAATCGAGTCTTGCATGATCCGGATGGCCAGCCCACGAAACCTCCTCGCGATCCGATGAGCTGCGCGATGGCAGCCGATCTCCAGACGTACATGCCATGCGACTTGATGACCAAGGTGGACATCGCATCGATGGCCCATTCGCTCGAGGCGCGGCAACCGTTCCTCGATTATCGATTGGTCGAATGGGCATCCACGTTGCCAGTGGGGTTGAAGATGCGTTCAGGCCGAGGCAAGTGGCTGTTGTATGAGACGTATCGCGATCTGTTGCCTGCCGCGATCTGGAATCGTCCCAAGATGGGTTTCGGGGTCCCGATTGCAAAATGGTTCCGAACCTCCTTGCGCGACCGCACCTACGACGCACTCCTCAGCCCGGACTCGCGTTGCCATGCGTTTCTAAGACCCGAAGCGATCCGCGCCTTAGTCGACGAGCACATGCAAGGCCGCGGCAATCAGGCCTATCGGTTATGGAACCTCCTCATGCTCGAGCTCTGGCTCCGCCGCTGGCAGTAGATCCTTAAGTGAAACGTGTTGAGCTTTTCGTCCCCCACCCGAGTGCTCGCGCACTACGGCTATCATTCCTTTCACTCTCGCTACTGGCTCACAGGTGGCACGCCCGGAGGCTTTGCGAGAGCATGGGTTTTTTATCAGGCACAACGGAATACATTCGACGCCTTGAAGCCCTAGCTAGGAACCGATCGATTGGTCGAGATCGGCGATGAGATCGTCGGCGTCTTCTAAGCCGACCGAAAGACGGATCAAGGAGTCCGATATACCGGCTGCCGAACGCGCAGCTGAATCGTAGCTGGCATGCGACATCGTCGCTGGTTGCTCGATCAAGGACTCCACAGCACCCAAACTGACCGCTAAACCGAAGAGCTTTGTCGCACTGCACACCCGCTTGGTCTCGGCAATATCTCCCGTCAATTCGAACGAGATGATGGTTCCAAATTGGTCACCCATATACTTCCGCGCACGCGCATGCTGCGGATGACTGGCGAGCCCCGGATACAAAACCCTTCGAACCCTGGGATGTTGCTCCAGCCACTGCGCGATGCGAAGCGCCGTGCTGGATTGCTCGCGCACTCGCAGCGATAGGGTCTTTATCCCTCGATGAAGAAGGAACGATTCCAAACCACCGAGTACTGCGCCCGTCGCATTCTGCGTGTAATACAACCGATCGTGTAGCCCCCGATCGCGAGCCGCCAACACCCCGGCCAAACAATCGCTGTGACCACCGAGCAACTTGGTCGCCGAATGCATCACGATATCGGCCCCCAACTCGATCGGACGCAAGATCGCTGGAGGAACAAAAGTGCTGTCGACACCGAGCAAGATACCCGCTGGCCGCGTGATCGATGCGATGGCCGGAATATCGGGAATCGTGATGAGCGGATTGCCGATGCTTTCGATCCACACCATTTTTGTGTTGGACCGGATCGCATCGGCGATCGACTCGGCATCGTGAGCTGGAACGAGCGATACCTCGATCTGATTGCGGCTGCAGATCTTGTGGAGCAGCCGATAGGTCCCTCCATAAATATCGTTGCTGGCGATGACATGCGAACCCGCCTCGAGCAACATCATCGCGCAGTGGGTCGCCGCCATTCCGGAAGAAAAAGCGAGCGCACCGGCTGCACCCTCGAGGTCCGCAAGAACCTTTTCGACCCGAGCACGCGTCGGCGAGCCGCTGCGTGAGTAGTCGAACGTCCCCCATTCGCCAGCCCCGGGCTGGATGAAGGTGGTTGCCAAATAGATCGGAGGAATGACGGCCCCGGTTTCATCCGGTTCGCTGCCGACATGGATCGCGCGGGTTCGAAACTTCATGATTGGCTCAGCGCCTGCTCCAAGTCCGCGATCAAGTCATCGGCATCTTCGATCCCGCATGACATTCGGATCATGTTGTCTGCAATGCCGAACTTCGCGCGTTGCTCAGGCGCGTAATCAAAGTAGCTCATAACCATCGGCTGTTCGATCAACGACTCGACACCGCCGAGGCTCGGTCCGATCCGCGGAATGCGGCATGCATCGATGATCGATCCGGTTTGTCTCCAATCGGCATCGCGCACGAGGAAAGTGATCAGGCCGCCGAATCCCTTCATCGTCCGCTTTGCGATTGCATGCGTGGGATGCGATGGCAGACCCGGATAATAAACATGTTCGACCCGCGGATGCGATGCCAGGAACTCCGCCACACGCTGCCCGTTCTCATTGTGCCGTTGCATCCGAAGGGCAAATGTCTTCAAGCCACGCTCGAGCAGATACATATTGTGCGGCGCATTGATGCACCCCAAGATGCCTCGCAGCTTGCGGACCGGCTCGAGTTTCTCCTTGGAACCAGAAATCACTCCCGCCAACAAGTCGTTGTGACCACCCAAGTACTTCGTCGCCGAATGCCAAACATAATCGACTCCATATTCGAGAGGCTGAATGTTGAAAGGAGAGGCCAATGTCGCATCGATGAGAGTCTCTACGCCACGTTCCTTTCCCAAGGCAACGAATTGTTCGAGATCGACGACGGTCAAGTGGGGGTTGGTCGGGGACTCGCTGACGATCATCTTGGTCCGATCGTTGATCGCCGCGTTCATCGCATCGAAGTCGCCGGTTTTGACTTGATGGGTCACGACTCCGAACCGGGACAGATGCTTAAAGCAGAACTCGCGGCTCCGATGGTAGCACTCATCGAAAAATACAATTTCATCGCCAGCGCTGAGTTTCGCCATCAGCAGACCGACGATGGCCGCCATACCGCTGGAATAAAGGATCGCATCTTCGGCTCCGTCGAGGGCCGCCAGTTTGCGCTCGACCACTTTCTCGTTGGGGTTGCCGTAGCGACCATACTCCTCGCGATCCTGTTTTTCGTGGATGTAGTCGAGGATGCTCTGCGTCGAATCGAAGGTGTAGGTGCTGCTGCAGCAAATCGAATCGGTGATCGCATCGTTCGGCTTTTGGCGCGCCTCGCCTGCGTGGACGCTGACCGTGCTCGGTCCCGCACGATGCGGTTGCTGCGATGATGACTGATTGGGGGTTGGAGCAGGTTTTGAATCCACGGTAATACTGTCGTGCATGGTAGGCAATTCGCGCAGGAAAGAATGAAGGCGATCAGACATTTGCGACAAGCAGATCGGCTCTCTCGATCGATGATTTTGAGAAAGCTGTGTCGCTGGAGATCCCACGAAATGCGAGAGGCTCTTTAGCAGTGAGGCTGCAATCGGCCGCAAATCCCTGACTCTTGAAGTCTAACTGGGGTAGTCCTGGGCAGCAAGTATTTTGGCTCGGTTTTCGCTCGTCGATGGGAACAATCGCGATAGAATAGGGCCGTTGCTATCGTCAGAGACGATCCATTTTCCTCAAACGATCCAGTCCATGGCCGGAAAACGATTCCTTCGAACCACATGCTGCGCAAGCCTCCTTTGGCTCGCAGTCTGCGCTCCTACGCGTTCGGAAGATCCGACGCGCGAAACGATCCTGGCCTGGATCGCAGACCTGAGCAGCGGCGAGTTTGCGGTGCGCGATCGCGCCACGCGTCAACTCAACGGCCTGACCGCCGATCAACTGGGTCTCCTGGTCGATCAACTCGCGGCGGCCGACGATCCGGAAGTCAAAGTCCGGCTCTCAGGGGTCGTTGCCAAACTCAAACATGAGCGTCAGCAGAACATCATCCGAATCTTTCTCCGCGATCCGGATATGAGCCAGACTCATGAGCTGGAAGGCTGGAAAACATTTTCCGAGGTGGCAGGTGCCAACCGAAGCTCCAAACGGCTGTTTCTAGAACTCTTTGATCGCTACCCGGAGTTGGTCGAAAAACCGCTCGAATCGAGCCAGCAGGCCTTCGATGCTTCCGCAGTGGTATCTCGATCGATCCAGGATTCGATGATCCAACTCGGCGATGGGGACGAGGTCGACGGTTTAGCTCTGCTGTATTGCTTGTGCGCGATGGATGCTCGCGGCGATCAGCGCATGGCATCCTCGGCCTTGCGAATCCTGGGACGATATCCGTACAACCAAATGCTTCGCGATCCGCAGGCGAAGCGACCGATGGAGGTTTTGGTCGAACGATGGGCGTTGTCGTTGCAATCAAGTAGCGACTTGACCCGAGCGATGCTGATCCTGGTGGAATCGGAACTCACATCGCTCCGGCGCGTCGCTCGAAAAATGCTCCAGGATCGGCAAGGACCGGAACGTGCAGATCCGGAGGATGTTCTGATCGGCCTGCAGATGATGTTTCGTTTCGGGCAGGAAGAGGACCTTCCGGTTCTGGAAGCATGGCTCGATTGCACCGACGTTTGCGTCGAATTGACCGCGCTCGGTTTCCCGGGCGGATTGCAAGGTGGATTGCCGGGTGGATT
>CAYXFO010000067.1:0-8176 GCA_964464255.1 uncultured Pirellula sp. | reverse complement strand
CGCCCCGAAGGGAACAGTCTGCGGACACTGGAAGTCCGAGACGCCGCGCTCCTGGCATGCATGCGCATCACCGGCATGGAGTATCGAAATTATTTCCCCGAACTCCGCACCCAAGAGCCTCGAGGGTACAACCCGAACACGATTCTGCTACCAGCTGACGAGAAGGAGCTGCGCCAGTCTCGCATCGATGCATGGCGAGCAACACGCAAACCATGATCGACGAGCGATACCTGGACGAAGAAGACGGGGATTCCTGGATGCCGATCGGGGATGAGCATTGGATGCGCTACGCATTGTCGTTGGCGGAACAAGCGGCCGTCGAAGATGAAGTTCCGGTCGGAGCGGTCATCGTTCACCGGGGACGCATCATTGCCAGCGCGTACAACCAGCGCGAGCAATTGGCCGATCCCACCGCGCACGCTGAGATGATCGCCATCACTCAAGCCGCATCGCAATTGAAGTCTTGGCGATTGCTCGATTGCGAATTGTTTGTCACGCTCGAACCATGCCCGATGTGTGCCGGAGCGATCCTGCAAGCCCGCATTCCACGAGTCGTCTACGGTGCAATCGATCCGAAAGCGGGTGCGGTCGAGTCCCTGTATCGCATGCTCAACGATTCACGACTCAATCACCGCTGCGATGTCGTCGGTGGAGTGCTCGCTGAACCCTGCAGTCGCGTACTAACCGAGTTCTTTGAAAACAAACGAAGGCTCGGCAAGAAATAGAGCGGGTTGAGATTGTTTTTAGGAACCGCGGAGTGGCGATATGCGTTTGGCGATTACTGGCGTTTTAGGATGTAGACGATGTCTTCGGTCGATTCGTCGATCTCGATCGGTTCGTCGATTTTGTAACTGAAATCGTAGGCCGCTTCGATCGACCACTCGGGTACTTTGCGGATGAGCGATTCGAATTGCCGATAGGTGTAGCTTCGCAACACCAGGCAATCATCGATGCGAAAGGATTCCGTCGGCTTGTGGATGTCGAACTGAATATGGAATCGCTCGATCCGTTTCTTGGGGTCTTTATCGCGAGGCCACATACGTGTGTTGACTTGCAAGTGCCCGCGCCGAGCGGTCCAGCTCTCTTCGTCGGTGGTTGGACCAACGGTCGGAGTCAGGTGAAAACCGAGGGCGTAGATCCCACCGCTCCGAATCGCGGCTGCCATGGCTCGCAAATGGTTGGCCGCCATCGCTTCGGTGGTCAAATGCCGAAAGGAGTTGATCGTGTTGAATGCGGCATCAAAGGGGCGAGCTACTTCGAAACGGCACATGTCGGCCACCCATGCCAGATCCGGATAGCCGTGTCGACGCAGGCGCTGATTGCAGAAAGCAACGGCTTTGGGATTGAGGTCGAGCCCTTCGCAGTGATATCCCGCTTTGTTCATGCGATACAGAAGCCGCCCGGTTCCGCAAGCGGGTTCCAGCAACCGCTTGGTCTTGCGACGCACGTGTTTGTCGAAGGCCGCGCTGAGAAACTTGTATTCCGCAACCCAGTCGCTCCCGAAAATCAAATCGTAATAGGTCGGGTGATCGTAGATGCTCTCTTCGACGGCTTGCATAGGTGCGAGTTCCTGATGATGATGTTATCGACGTAGTTGGTGCGGCACGATTTTATCGCGGCCGCTCACATTTGCCACTCAGGCTCGCCGCGAGAGGAATACTTTGTGGTCATGGATGAGGATGCACGGCATTATCGCGTTGTTCACCGCACGCATTATGTCTACACCCACGAAAGCTCCCTGTGCCACAATCAGCTTCACCTGAAGCCGCGCGATTTGCCGGAGCAAAGCCTTCAGAGCAACTGGATCGAGATCGAACCTGCTCCCGCCTGCCGCCAT
Organism: uncultured Pirellula sp.; assembly: GCA_964464255.1. Taxonomy (GTDB): domain Bacteria; phylum Planctomycetota; class Planctomycetia; order Pirellulales; family Pirellulaceae; genus JBKCUI01. The sequence continues at coordinate 6,339 of CAYXFO010000067.1, read as the reverse complement.
CCTTGGATCGATACCTTCGGAAATCATGTCGAATTCTTTAGTATCGAACAGATCCACCCGGAACTGACCATCACTTCGCAATGCCGAATTGCTCGCCGCAAGAGCAAGCCGCCAACCTCGTCCGGGATGCCTTGGACGACCCTTGCCGAATCGATGGACAGCATGCGCGATACCGATCAACTAGCTGCCAGCGAATTTCTGTTCGATTCGCGTTACGGAATTCGATCGCCGCAATTCGAAACCTACGCTCGATCCAAGATCGATCCGTCGATGGACACCGTCGAAGCGTGTGTACGGCTCATGAAGGAAGTTCATAGCGACTTCAAGTACGATCCGGACTCGACCCATGTTGCAACCAGCCCACTCGAAGTCCTCGACAAGCGGCGCGGGGTCTGCCAGGATTTCGCCCATGTGTTGATCTGCTCGTTGCGTAGCATCGGAATCCCCGCTCGCTATGTCAGCGGATACCTCTTGACTCGCCCAGCACCCGGCAAAGAAAAATTGGTCGGCGCCGATGCCTCCCACGCCTGGGTCAGCGCCTACGTAGGCCCCGCCGGTTGGCTCGACCTCGATCCCACCAACAACATGATTCCCGGCTGGGAGCATCTCACCGTCGCTTGGGGACGGGATTACGCCGATGTCGCCCCCGTTCAAGGTGTGTACGTCGGGGGTGGATTCGCATCGCTTGAAGTCGCAGTCGATGTGATGCTAGCAAAGGAAACCGATCCGGACTGATCTTGTGCCGGATTCAAGCAATCGAGAAACTCCGGCACAGCCTCCCATGGCCCGAACAGCCTCCCACGGAAGGGACGGCGAACCCGCTCAAAGGATAATGCTCGAAGGATAATGGAGTATCCATATGTTGGGGTTGCGTATCCTGTGTCTCTGTCTGGTTGCCGGTAGCTCGATGCAGAACGCTTGGGCCCAAGTCGTAGGTGACTGCGTCGCTTTGGAGTTCGTGCGTTCGGGATGCCCCCATTGCCAGGCCATGGATCAAACGGTGGATGAATCATTGCGCTATGGCTGGGCCGCTCGTAGAATCGAAGTCAGCGAAGACCCATTCACCACCCAGCGATGGCGCATCCATTCCACACCGACTACCCTGCTGGTTCGAGATGGCCGGGAAGTCGATCGCATCCTCGGCCCTGTTTCGTTTGATGAATTGCAACGTCGCATGATGGCAGCGTCGAGCCGCATTGCCAGCAACAATTCTGCCTCAACGGCAGCAGTCCCACCTAACCCTGGTATCGTACCGACCGCTGCTTCGTTTTCGCTGCAACCGATCGCTAAGCGATCCGATTCGCAACCGATCAACTTCGAACCTGAGCCCGCGGGCCCCAGGGCTGACTCTGCCGATGCCGCTGACATAGCCCGCCTTGCAACCGTCCGGATTCAAGTCGAAGAATCCAACACCCAAGCGTTTGGAACCGGCACCATCATTCACACACATCGAGAAGATGCCTTGATCATCACGTGCGGACATCTGTTCCGAGGTGTAGGTCCCAACCCAAGCATTACAGTCGAACTATTTGATGGTGGCCAAGCGATTGCCTATCCCGCAAGTTTGGTCCATTACGAAGCGGGGGACAAAGATATCGGGCTGATCGCGTTCCGACCCGGACGCCCTGTCGCTTGCGCTCCGATCGCGACCAGCAAGAGACTTGCCGAAGGGGACTACGTCTTTAGTATCGGGTGCGATCACGGCAACGATCCATCGCGAAGAAACTCGCGAGTTACCAAGCTCAATCGATATCTTGGTGCACCGAATATTGAAGTTGCAGGCTCGCCGGTTCAGGGGCGAAGCGGAGGTGGATTGTTCACTCAAGCTGGGGAGTTGATCGGTATCTGCTATGCCGCTGATCAAGAACTGGACGAAGGACTCTACGCTGGACTGGAAGTCATTCACGAACAGGTTGCGAAACTCGGACTCGAATCCCTTCTGCAACCTGCCACTGCAATTCCACAAAGCTCCATGGCTGATCGTTCAAACAACAATCGGTCAAACAGCAATCCTTCCAAGTCGATCACATTGATTGTCCGCGATGGCGATGGCAGCCAACGTGAAATGAAGATTCAGGATCCCAGTCCCGCATTGCTCCAAGCCTTGGCGCGGGAAGGGTATGCGATCGCTCGTTAGCCGATTGACTATGCAACGCATCGAACGAACTACCTGGGTACTCCTGTTGGTCGCAATGGCGATCGTCAGCTTCCTGCCCGGCTGCGGCACCACCAAATCGGTGACTGCGACGGAACAGTTGCTCATGTCCGATGCGGTCGATTCCACTGTATCCAAAATGGATTTTCGACCTCTCTCAGGATACAAGGTCTTTCTGGATACCCAGTACATCGCACCTGCAGGAAAACCGATTCCCGGTGTGCCGATGAATGCCAACCTGGTGACATCGGACTATGTGGTCAGCGCCTTGCGTCAGCAACTGACAGCAGCCGGTTGCATGCTGGTGGATACGAAGGACAACGCCGAGATCATCTGCGAGGCTCGATGCGGAGCTCTCGGAACCGACGGTCACAATGTCACCTATGGTCTGCCTGCTACCAATGTGTTGAGTTCCGCATCGGTCTTTGTACCGAATTCCCCTCCCATCCCCATGATTCCCGAATTGTCCGTAGCCAAGCGGGAAGTCAAAAGCGCATCGGCAAAGATCGCTGTCTTTGCCTACGACCGCGAAACACGCGAGCCGTTGTGGCAATCGGGAGTGGCTCAAGCGGGAAGCAATGCTCGCGATACCTGGATTCTTGGGATCGGACCCATCCAGTACGGCTCGATCTATCGAGGAACCCGATTTGCTGGCAAACGTATCGGGTTATCGCAATTGCGAGCCGACGATGCCGTTGCCGACGATACTCGCAATGGGATCGATCATCGAACGCAGCACGTTTTCGCAAGTCAGCTCTTCTCCGGAAATGATCAGCCCGAGTCCGAGCTCGCCGATTCGAAGGCTGCCGATCCCTCGTCCGCTGAACGCAAATTGATGGATCTCGCCCAGCCTCCGGTGCAGGCTACGCTCAACGAACAAACGATTCGCCGATAGATGGCATTTTGTAAATCGACGGAGGCGGGGTGGTTTTGCCGGAATTCCTTACGCCATCGTTCTAATTTGACTCATCTGCTGTGTATGTAGGGTCGATAAACAGGATGTGCCGCAGGGGGGAACCGCGGTTGCGCGATGCCATTGATGTTTTGATGGTGGAACGCTCCGATTTTCGTTTGTGCCAACGGAATCCCCCGTCCATGTCGTTCGCTCGATCGCTTTCCGATCCAAAAGCTTTCTCATCCGCGTCGCGAAGCATCGTGTGGATGATGGCTTGCTGTCTCTCATTGACCTTGACCGGTTGCACGCTCTTTCCGGACATTCGAAGCAAGCCCCAGTATCACAATCCGTTTCCTCAATTGACACGCATTGCGATCCTTCCGTTTCGCAATCAAAGCCAAGAGCCGACGTTGAGCGGTGCGCGGATTACCGCCGCCTACTATGCAGAATTGCAAGGAATCCCTGGCTTCGAAGTATTGCCAACGGGCGTAGTCGAAAATCAATGGATGGCCTTTGAATCCAACGTGCTCCGCCGTCCTGCCACCAGCTCCGACGATTTTCAACGTTTTGCGCAGTACCTCGGAGTCGATGCCGTCTTGCAGGGTGCAGTGACCGACTACACGCCGTACTATCCTCCAAGATTGGCCCTCAAAGTGAATTGGTACGCTGCTAATCCAGGTTTCCATCCGATTCCAGCAGGCTACGGTTTGCCGTGGGGAACCAAAGAGGAAAAGAAGATACCGCAATGGATTCGTTTGGAAGCGGAACGAGCGTTGGCTCGCGAGCAACTCAAAACGCAGTCACCCGATCTGCAGCAAGTCATCGAAACCGAGGAAACCTCCGATAGCGAAGAGCCAGAAGAAGAGGCATCCGAACCGATTCGAATGACGGCATTCCTATCCACGCAAGACCAGATCGCACCTGATTCCGGAGAGCCACTACCCATACCTTTGAAGGGACCAGGATCCGCGATCGACAAGTCCGACATGACGACCGAAGAGGTCGTGGATGCGATACCAGAGAATGCATCCGATGAGGATGCCACAGCAAGTGGATTGCCAGCACAATGGCCCGATCCTGAAGGATTTATCCCTGCGGGACCTCGCACCCAGAGGCCTGCTTTGATAGCTCAATACGAGCCGGTGATCTCTTACATGAAGGCCTATAACGGTAGTGACGAAGATTTCACAGAATCACTTGAGGAGTACTTTTACTTTCGTGACGACGCGCGCTTTGGAGGCTGGCAAGCGTATCTTCAACGCAGTGAAGACTTTATACGTTTTTGCTGCCATCGTCATGTCGTTGAAACGCTCGCCGCACGCGGAGGACAACTTGAAAGTCGTTTGATCCTCAGATGGCCGATCGGTCGATACGAACGCTAGTTGCAGATAGGCACTTTGCAACTGCGAACGGATTCTTGGCACGGAACGGATTACATGAGCGGCGAAGTCAATGTCCTCGCGCTGGTGCGCGGTGAAGAGCAGTACATTTTTGTTTTCGATCCGACACGTCGGACGGAGTTGCTGCGGTTGCTAGGTCGATACGCTGCGGATCCCGAGTTGTCGTTCAATTGGTTTGATGCCGCGATCCTCAGTCACAAGATTCGCGAACTGATGCCTGCTGCGGTTTCGTCCTCCGAGGGAAATCCGGGATTCTCACCTCTTGGTTCCTCGAAGGGTGAGCAAACGTCGAATCCACCCAGCAGCCTTTCGGGGGGTGCAAGACCTCCTCGCTTTCAAGTTCCTCGTTCGTAAGAGGAATGTTGGCGTTCCCCGCTTCTTTCAGACTGCTTGCTGGATTGCTTGACTTCGAACCCCGGGATGATCCAGACCCATAATGCAAGCAGACCAAGGATCATCAACTCGGCTACGATGACTGCGAGGCGAGTGACGACTGCGGAGGCGAGTGCCACAGGCATAGGAACGAGGGTTGTGATTCCCCATGTCGCGACCATTTCGCGCACGCCGGCTCCTCCTGGTAGCATCGATACGAAACCGGCCAGGGCGGCTAGAGAGTTGCTTGCCACGCAGGCCGACCATGCCCGGGCATTTGCTAAATCGCCATCGGAATGGATTGCCATCAGGAGCATCCATGCGGCGGTTCCATGCAGTAGCCAACCCAACATGCTCCACGAGGCGCATCGCAGCATCAGCCTCCAACCGATTGCCTGAGCGACATGTTCGGGCATCGCTCCGAGTCGACTTCGCGATATCCGAGCGATCAGCCATCGAAAGGTATTTGGGATCAGGGTCGCGGCAGCCAGCGGTATACAAGCCAGAGCGCATGCTTTGAGCCAGAACGGGACGGGCATGGTTTGCAGCATCAGCGCTCCAAGAATGGATCCCGAGGCGAGGCTGGTGAGCGTCTCGATAAAGACACTGAGGATCGTCGGGCGCACGGGGACTTCGAGACGATGCAGGTATCCGACTCTCAGGACAATCGCCATCGCTTTGCCCGGAACATATTTTCCGAGATGTCCGAGGAAGTAAGCATAGAACCCATGCAGGATTGGCACTTTGCAGCGAAAATCTCTCAATGTTTGAAGCCATGCGATTCCGGCTGGAAAAATGGCTGATGCTGCCAGCAGGATTCCAAGAAACAACTGGGGCCATCGAATCCGATCCCATGCGAGTGCACCCGGGGATGATCGAAGCTGATCGGTACCATGCTTGATCGCTAGAGTAATAAATACCGCGACGACCGCGAGCATGATCGCTTGAACCACCCAGCGGAGCCAAGACCGCTTGCGACGCATCGATACAAGTTCGGCCGATGCAAGTTCGGCCGATACAAGTTCGCCCGATACAGGTTTGGCCTGTTGGAGCGTGGAAGGGTCGAGTCGATCGTGCAAGGTAAGGGGGCCCGTGATAGAATCCCGCCAGTCGGAAGTTGCAGAATTCAAAGGTAGTACAAATTCCCGAGTGATCAACCGCTATGGCTCGCTATATCTCGTTTGCGATTCTTTTTGCCATCCTAATTGTGGTCGGCGTGTTGTTTTACCGGGTCATGATCGGGTTTTTTGTCCCGGTATTCATGGCGGTGGTCCTGGTGGTTGTCTTTCGGCCCCTTCATCGCTGGGTTCTCGCCAAGGTGAAGGATCGCGACCATGTTGCGGCGAGCATCACAACCTGTTTGATTGTCTTGATTGTCCTCCTGCCGACGATCTTTGTTCTCGGGCTTGCTGCAGTTCAAGGTGCCAAGCTGATCGACAACTTCAACGAGTCGAGTATCAAAGTCGGGCTCGCCAAACTGAGGACCAACAATTATGTGAATTTGGAATCTCCATGTG
>CAYXFO010000066.1:0-14338 GCA_964464255.1 uncultured Pirellula sp. | reverse complement strand
AAAAGGAAGTCCTACCCGACGGAACAACGCGTTGGATCGTACGCGACCGAGAGACAGGCGAGATCAGAAACGTTGCTGCAAGTTCCGATTGATTAAGCTCACGCGTCGGGTTTGGATAAAGCCAGAGAATGTGATCATACCGGACCAAACACGGTCCGGCGTCAATCGTCGTCGGAACCGATTTCAATAACACTGGAAATCAAATAGTGATCCGATAGTTTGCGACGAAACACCTTGATCTCATCGTCAGACCCGGTTTCGGTTCGATGGACCGTCAACTTGCTGTTCGCAAACTCGGTTTGGTTTACCGGGACGAAGATCCGATCGAAGGGTGCGGTCCGATACCCGGTGCTGCCATCTCCCCATACTGCGGTCGTTCCTTGTTCGTCTCCATTGAGATCGGTAAAACCTCGTTCGGTGAGAACCCGGCCGGTATCTTGACCATCGAGAATGTTGGTGTCACCTAGCAGGACGATATCTTCATCTTTGAATTGATCGCGAAGTTCGGGAAGGAATTTTGCGAAGGCCTTGAGTTCCTCCTCGCGCTGCCGCATTGTGTAGGTTGCATCCTGATTGTCATCATCTCTTCGATTGGATTTGAGATGGACTGGGATGAACACTACGTCGGTCTTTCCATCACCGAATGAGAGTTTGACTGCGTTCGCACGGCGTTCGAAGAACTTTATTCCAAACTCGGGATGTGAACCGACAGGGATCTCCCACGGGGTGCCAACGATGGTCGCACGATCGGTGCGCCATGCTATGCCAACGTGTTGCCCGCGCCGCATGTACTCGTCCGCTTCGTCCGGGTAATTGGTCTTATCGAACAGAACATATTCCCATGGCTGTTGATGACGATCTTGTAGGGAACGAACCACCAGATCCAATTGTTTGCTTCGGAGCGGAGGTGTTTCGGAATCGATACCGATCTCCGACAAGGCCAAGACATCGACGCCTGACGATTGGATGTAATCGGCGAGATCCTGGGGGGTTTGAGGGTTGTCTTTGCCCGGTCGCCCGCGTCGATCGGGGAAGCCGAGCCATTCGATATTCCATGCACCGATGCGGATTTGCTGGGCTTGGTTTGCTGGCGACTGGACAGGTTGAGCCTGAGTGTTCTCCGGTGGTGGCAAGTCAGTTTGCGAGTTACCGGTTTGAGATTCCCGAGTCCCCGCGCTTTGGCGAGAGTTGGAATTGAAGCAACCGATCATGACCACCATGAACATCAGGATCAGGACGGTGGGGGCAAAGTAATCATCGAGTAGCAACTTCATCGAGATGGTGTCTTTTCTAAGAGTAAGAGCGCTTCGGGCGGGATGAACGATTCAAGGGTTGCGTGAACTTAGGATGAAGATTCATCGGAATCGACCCCGCCGAATCGGCGTTGCCTGGTTGCGAAGTCATGGATCGCTTCGATGAAGTCCTCGCGACTAAATTCCGGCCACAGCTTTTTCGTCACCCACAACTCGCTGTAACTGATTTGCCAAAGAAGGAAATTGCTCAATCGCATTTCACCGCTGGTTCGAATTACCAAGTCTGGATCAGGCGTACCATGCGTATACAAGGCGTTTTGGATCGTCGATTCATGGATGTCATCCGGGGACAGATTCCCGTCTTTCACTTGATTCGCAATCGAGCGAATAGCGTCCACCATTTCCTGTCGCGAGCCGTAGTTGATCGCGAGGCACAGGGTGAATTGATCCAATTTCGAAGAGAGTTCCACGGTACGATCCATGATCTCAAGAACTTCGCTGGGCAATCCTTCTCTGCGTCCGATGATCTGCAGTCGGACCCCCTGTGCAACCAAGGATTCGGATTGCTTGATGAGATAGGTTTTGAGTAGCCCCATGAGGAAGTCGAGTTCCGAGCGCGGGCGTTTCCAGTTTTCGTTGGAGAAGCAGTAGAGGGTCAGGTAGCGAATGCCGATTTCTTTGCACAGATTCAGGATCCGTTCGACAGCGAGAACCCCTTGTCGGTGCCCTTCGATACGCGGCAGACCGCGCGCCCTAGCCCAACGACCATTCCCATCCATGATGATGGCAACGTGGGAAGGCATTCGTTCTCTGGGAGGCAGTTTGGGCGTGGCCACTTTGCGATGAAAGAGAGCCATGGAGGAGGACCCGCGACGGAAGCTCAAATCAGAAAAATTGTTTGATCGCGATCGGGGCCTACGGATAGGACGCCGATCGGCACAGCAATTAACTCAGAGATGCGATCGATATAACGCCTCGCGTTGGTCGGAAAGGCATCGAGCGATCGAACTTCTGAGACATCTTGCATCCAGCCATCGAGCGTTTCGTAAATCGGCTTGCAACGCCGCAGCGTCTCGGCCTCGCTGGGGAGTCTGTCAACTCGTTCGCCATCCAAGTCGTAGGCTACGCAGACCTGAATGGTTTCAAAGTGGCTGAGGACATCCAGCATCATGAGGGAGAGATAATGCACTCCGCTCAGACGAGCAGTATAGCGTACGGCGACTGCGTCAAACCAACCGCAACGGCGAGGGCGACCTGTTGTCGTACCATATTCTCGACCAATTTCCCGAATTTTTTGTCCGGTCTGGTCGAGCAACTCTGTCGGAAACGGTCCGCCACCGACACGGGTCGAGTAAGCCTTAGCCACTCCGATGACCCGTTCGATCCATCGGGCTGGAACTCCCGACCCACTCGATACTCCGACGCCCGATGCATTGCTGCTGGTCACGAACGGGTAGGTGCCATGATCGATATCGAGCAATGACCCTTGCGCTCCCTCCATGAGCAGTTTTCGTCCGGCATCTAAATTGTCGAGTAGAAAGTAGGTGGTATCGGCGAGCATGGGGCCGAGGGCATCGGCCCATCGGTGGCACTGCTCGGCAATTCGATCGGCATTCAGTTCCTCCATATCCTCTTTGGATGCGATGGAGGAAAGAAGTACTCGTTTGGCATCGACGATTTCAGCGATTCGAGCGGCTAGGTCCGGGCGAACCAGATCCGCCATCCGCACCGCATGGGTTCTCCCTACCTTATCGCGGTAGCATGGTCCGATGCCTCGGTTGGTCGTACCGATACTCTCACCACTGACAACGGTCTTGTTGATCGCACGATCCTCCAAGATGTGCCATGGCATCACAACGTGTGCTCGTTGGCTGATCATCAAATTGCGTCGAGGCTGGATGCCGCGATCTTCGAGACTGGTCAGTTCCTTGATGAGCATATTGGGCTCGATGACCACGCCCGGGGCGATGACGTTGGTGATCTGCGGCGACAGGATACCGGATGGAACGTGGTGCAGTTTGTACACTTCCTTGCCAAAGACCACGGTGTGTCCCGCGTTGGCTCCTCCCTGGTATCGCACCACGATGTCATGACGCGGTGCGAGGAGATCCACCAATTTCCCCTTGGCTTCGTCACCCCATTGAAGTCCGATCACGCAGGTTGCAGGCACAACTAAACTCTCAACAAAAAGGGGCGGGCAGGGCAAAACTTCAAAGTTTACGGGGGAGGCTCTGAAAGCGTCAAGGCTTAAGTGGATGCGGGGGCAAATATGGGGACGACAGTCGCATTTTCCAGCATCGCAGGGATCTGTCGCATTCCGGTCCTTCGAGTACGATAACGATTAATGCCAGCCGCCTGTCGCGCGTCTCAAACACGCAATCACTTCGGATCACCATGCCTTCCAACCCGCCTCCTCCCTCTTCCGCTTCCGATCTTTCGAAGAACTGGTCGCTTACGGCTCGTGTGTTGATCAGCCTGGTGCTAGTTGCCCATTTCGGGATGTTGGCTTTTAACTATGTATCCAACAATAGTCTGCGACGCTCCGATTTCGCCGATCAAACACTGGTTTCGATGCAGCCCTACCTGATCACTCTGGGTTGGTATACGGAATTGGCTCCTGTCGCGTTGGTGACGGGAGAAACCTTTGATGAGGCGATGACGATTGAGTACAAGACCAATCGCAGAGATACCAACTGGACAACTTGGGTCGACTCGCGACGGGCGGATGCTCGCTGGAGACGACTGGTGGCATTAGCGGGCGCCCTGGCTGACCACGACGATGCGGATGGGCTTGGCTTGATTGCGCACTCGCTCGTTACCCATGCAGCAAGAGAAGGAACGGACATTCATCGCATCCGCTTCGCCATGAGAATTCCCGCGATCAGCAATCAACTCGAGTCGGTTTATGAGGCATCGGTCATCAAGCTCAATGATTCCGATGTCACGTTGATACCGCAGATTGAGCCGACTCGATCGGTCCCTGTCACGAGCATAGCCAAGGGAGAGGGAAATTGATCTCAAAAGAGTTGTCCCAATCCTTCTATCAGCTTCCCGAAGCATGGGACCGCTTTTGGTTCCGTGCCGCTCCAACCCGAAGAGCATCGGTCTTCCGAGTTGCCGTGGGTGCGGTCGCAGCGATTCACTTCCTGTCGTTCTTTACATGGGTTCCGCAGTGGCTGTGTGGAGATGGATGGTTCGACCTGGAAACAGGTCGATATCTGATCGGTGTTGGATTGTCCGACACCGGCAGCCAATATCGCTGGTCTCCCCTGTTTGTCGCAACGCAACCTTGGGCTGGCTACTTGGTCTGTGCTGTGGGCCTACTCGCAAGCATCGTTGCGGTTCTTGGCATGGGGGCCCGACTAGCCCCACTAATTGCATGGCTGTGCTTGCTGACCATCCAACATCGGGCTCCATGGTTATCCATGCCCGGTGAGATCCTGCTCACTGCGGGGTTGTTCTATCTCCTCATTGACACGGGACGAACCACTTGGACGGCTCGCCCAGGTTTCGACGACTCTACCCAACGCATCAGCGCAAACCTGGCTGTTCGGTGCGGTCAGATCCATTTGCTGATATGGTTGATCTTCAGTGCCATCAGCATGTTTCAGTACAACGTATGGTGGAACGGTAGCGCGGTCTCGGTTCTTTCGCAACAAATCCATGGTTGGCTTGGCGAGATATCCAGCGACAGTCACTTTGGCCAATTCTGCACGATGGTAATCCCAGGATTACAACTTGCGGGAGCATTTCTTCTGGCGCGGCGCAGCACAATCGCTTTGGGGCTAGTGTGTCTGGCCACTTTTGCCACTGCGGTCGCACTCTTGGCTGGAGACTGGCTTTACAGCTTGACACTCATCGCCATGGGTACCGTTTTCATTTCTGCACCTAGTTCCAGTCCTTGGTCTACCGCTGAGCGAACGTCATCATGATGAACAACCCATCCGAAGATACCCAGTCCGATCGTAATCGCCGGAACTTCTTGGTCCGTAGTTCAGCAACCGCCATCGGTTTAGGAGCCTTAGGAGGCTCAGCACAGGCTGTCGCCTCACAAAATCGTGCGGCTCTCAAATACTGCCTGAACACCAGCACCATTCATGGTGAAGTGATCCCTTTGTTGGATCAGATTACTATCGCCCAGCGGGCTGGCTATGACTCGATGGAGTTATGGCTTCGAGACATCGACAAGTATTTGAACGGAGGCGGGACGCTCGGCGAGTTGAAGAAGAGGATCGCCGACGCGGGGCTCACCATCGAGAGCGCCATCGCCTTTGCACCTTGGATTGTCGCTGACGAAGCAACGCACAAGAAAGCTCTTGAACAAGCCAAACGGGAGATGGGGATGCTGGTCGCGATTGGTGGTACGCGAATCGCCGCACCTCCTGTGGGTGCAGTCGATACAGCAAAGCTGGATCTCGATCTGGCTGGAGAGCGCTACCGTGCTCTGCTCGAAGTCGGTCGTGAAGTTGGGTGTATCCCGCAGCTTGAAGTGTGGGGTTTTTCCAAGAACCTGTCCAAACTGTCCGAAGTCCTCTACGTGGCTGCTGCATCGCAACATCCCGATGCATGCGTTTTGCCCGATGTTTATCACCTGTACAAGGGGGGTTCCAACTTTGAAGATCTCGCCCTTTTAGCCGGAACCAAGGTACACGTGTTTCACATCAACGATTACCCAGATATCCCTCGCGACAAAATCACGGACGCCGACCGAGTCTACCCTGGAGACGGAATTGCACCGATCGCCAAGGTATTCAAAACCGTCATGTCGAGCGGTTTCAGCGGTGTGATCTCGCTCGAATTGTTCAACCGCAAATACTGGGAACGGGATCCCTTGGAAAACGCTACCGAAGGCTTGAGAAAGACCAAGGGAGCGATGGCCGCGATCGTCCAGGGATCATAATCTTGGGTTGATGCCCGAAGAGTTTTCGTCCTTACCGACCCAGTCCAGCGGCTTCGGTGATGCGATTAAACGCGGCTCGGTAAGCAGCGTAGTTGATGGTTTGAGTCACTGCTTTTGGACCGGCTAACTTGACCGCGTCGGCCACTTCCTTATCGGTCAGGACAATCGGCGAGGCGCACAATTTTTGAGCGACATTGAGCAGAGCTCGATCTCGATCCTCCAGTCCGGGAATAGGTGCACCGAGATTGCGATCCAGATTTTCGATCTGCGAATCGGTCATGCCGTGGGCCTTCAACGAATCCATCGCAAGCGAGACCGCGTACCAGGCACGATCCTGTCTCGCAACGACCCAATCGATTTGAGACTGCAGAGATGGAGATAGCATGTCGGAGGTGGATGCGGCCCGCATGCCATCCGCGAATCGTTTTCCCGCAACAGGGAAGTGAGCCAGCAGACGATGCCATTGCTCCACGCGTCCATTGGCAAGGGTGTCCCCCATGACTTCAGCAGCTCGCTGCGTATCTACCAGCGCCAACCGAGACTTTCGTGTTTGCACTTCTTTCAGTTTCGCGGCGACCACTTCGTTCGATTCCAGCGGCAAGCGTTGAAACTTTGTCGGTGAAGCCTGAACGAGCGAAGCATCAGACGGATCGAGAGCCACGATCTTGCTGCGGCGGGCTGCGAACTTGTCCGAGGTAGCGGTTAAGTAGGAATGCTCTTCCGTGCTGCTCGCACCAGCGTCGCGACTGCCGAACCCGCCGCCGTTGCTCGATTGTGGGATGCCCGATCCTTCTTTCCAGCGATTGATGGCATTGTTGCCAGAAATCGAACCGATCATCTCGATGATCTGAGCATCGTTGTAGAAGGGGCGGCAGCGATCGATATCTGCATCGCAAATCAGATGGGGTTCGAGTGTTAAACGCTTTGCGAGGGCGAAGGCGGCCTGTTCCTTCTCGGGGAACAATTCCCATTCGGAATCCAAGGCTGCAATTTCATCCTCGCTCATTCCCGCTGCGAGCAGTTTCGATTCCTGATGCCCTAAGCAGTACTGGCAATTGTTTGCCCGAGCTGCGATCCAGAACAATCGTACCTTGAACGCGTAGTCGAGGGTTAGCAAAGGCTCGGGTGGCCCCATGCGACTCGCTGATTGACGGCTCGCGCCGCTGAAAGGAAGATAACTCGAGGTTGGGCTTTCTGGCAAATAAAGCTTGCGCAAGCGACCCTCGTAAGTACCAGCTCGAGGATCTTCCAATGCCGCTTTCTTCTCGTCCTCCGTCATTTCGGGCAAAGGGATTCGAGGAGTGCGTTGCTTCAAGTCCTCCAAATACTGTTTCATTACCTCGCGTGTGAGCGGCGTTGGGCGTGGTTGATCGGGAGCGTTGTTGGTCACATCCGGCAGGGATGCCGAGGGTAGATTGGATTTCGAGTCTTGTGCGAAACTCAGAGACTGCAGGCTGGTTCCCGCCAGGAAAATTGCAATGAACCGAATGGAACCGTGGTCAGCGAATAAGGTTTTTACGAATCGCATAAAGAGTACCGGTGTTTGAAAAGAATTGTCTCAAAGGTAAGTACGAGGGAGCGGCAGCCAGAGGAATCCTCCCATGGCTACCGCCGATCGAAGTTAGGGTTGTTACTCAACGATACGCGAGGAGCCTGCGACTTCGCCCCCTCCGCGTGTACCGATCGAACGCCATACGACGATCTCAACATTCGCTGCCAACGTGTGGGTTGACCCATCACAAAAAGCAAGATTAACAAGTCCACCGTGCTGGGAGTTTGCGGTGGTCATGATTCTACCTGGCGGAAACATGCATGAACGACCGTTAGGTGGGGCAATATGGTAGTACTCGGAGGTCGAATGATAGCCGCGAATCCACGGCGCACCCACGTCCGAGATTCCTTGCTTGGACAAGTCCGCCAAATTGGTCGCATAACAATCCGTGTACGCTTGGTCCGCCGTGAATGGCTGAGTTCCTGGCTGGAAGGTATCGGTGAGTGGAGACACCCTGTTTTGGTTGTAGTCCCCAGTCAGCCGCTCGGAGATTCCGGCAGTGTTGCTCAAGCCGTCCACGATGGAAGCGAGCTTGAGAAACGAATCGCGATAGAAAACACCATCATTGTTGGGAACCTGAGGCATCGGATTAGCGACGGTACGAGACCATAGTGGGACCGTGCCTGAGTTCACATAGTAATTGTTGATTCCTCCTGCCGTTGCGGGGACATCCGATGAAGGATCTGATGGACAACGAAATGTTGGAACGTTGGTCAGTCGAGCGGCATCGTTGAGTGGATGGTTCCATTCGACTCCGAAATTGATCAACTGGTAAATTTGATTCTGCTCCATGTAGGGAAGCAGTCTCGCATGGACTGAGATAGAACTGGTAGGCCCAAGCAAGTTGGAGGTACTGGAAATTCTCGACGCTGGTAGGCGTTTGAATGCAGACTCGTAATTCAACGCAGCCAACATCACTTGACGCATGTTGTTGGTGCATTGCATCCGGCGAGCAGCCTCCCGGGCAGCTTGGACGGCCGGAAGCAACAAACCGACGAGAATACCAATGATCGCGATCACCACGAGAAGCTCTACGAGAGTGAAAGCACGACGACGAACGAATAATGATTGCATGATAAAATCTTTTTAGTCTAGACCTGGAGTATCTGGTTGAATGTCGATGCCTGCTTTTCGCCAGGATCGGCGATTTCAGGCTAGATCTTGGCCCGTTGATTTCGCGCCGTATCGCGACGCTCGAGATGGTTGCCAAGTTCATTTGCGGCTTTCAGAGCAAGATGGACTAGCAACGCAGTGCAGAGACCAAAATTAGCTCGGTAACAAGCCGTTCGACAAGAGCGGTGAAGGCTGCAAAGGCGCAGCACTACGCCGCGAATGAGAGAAGATTTTTCGGAGGTCTCTTAGCAACCTCGAGATCTCGACTTCGAAGAAAATCGTTTGAAAGAACGATATCGTACGACGGTGGCGTATTTTGATCCGTCAGCGAAGTTTGCGATCCGAAGACGACAGTCTGGCTATCAACTCGAACCACGGTCGCGGGTACTGGTTCCCCCTTATCGTCGGCTGGACGCCCCCCGCAATGCGAGCATGGTTTTGCGTCTGGGTCCGAATGCGATTCGCCGAGCATCTCGCTTCCGAGAGATGAATCAGCCCACCAACGCCCGTCCCAATTGATTAATTCCGCAGTGCTCGCGTACTTCCAAGCAGATTCGCTAACAACTCTGCCGCATTTTGCATACGCCAGTTCCGCACCGAATCCCGAGAACAAAACGAATGCTGCAAAGAAACCAGCGATGGTGTTCCCGCAGAATCGGTTTGAGGGAGACGAGTCGCGCATGGATCAATCAGTGAACGGGGCTCGGAGGAGCAAGGAAGAGGAAGATCCGCAAAACCGGAACAACGGGTTATTATCCGCCGTAACCCTTCGAAGTCAATAAAAAAACTCTGGTCATCCCCTAGTGTGCTGGCATTTGGGGCAGAAAAACGTGCTGCGTTGAGCTTGGACGATCCGCTGAATTATCCCTTTTTTGCAAGTCGAACACTTCTCGCCCTCCCTAGCATAGACCCGGTGTTGATGCTGGTAGCCCCCTTCGCCATTGACAGCATTTCGGTAGGTACCGTCTTGGAGTGTGGACCCCTCGGCGACGATGGCTTCGAGGAGGATCTCCCTCATGGTATCAAACAAGCGAAGCCATAGTCTCTTGGAGATGGTCGAGCAGGACTGGGCGGGATGGACGCGCGAGCGGTGGAGAATTTCGGAAGCATAGAGGTTGCCGATACCCGCCACCCGTTTTTGGTCTAACAACGCAGGCTTGATGGGTCGATTCAAGTCGGAGAAACGGGAAACCCACTGAGAGGGTTCGATGGCAAGAGCATCGGGGCCTAAATGATCCGGACCCAGAAATTGGGAGCATTGCTCGGGCGTCCAGAGATGGACCGTCCCCAGACCTCTGCGATCCCAGTAGATAAATCGACTCACGCTCGCGCCTCGTACATGGACCACCATCCGAACGTGCTGCAGACTGGGGGGTTGGGCGATGAGTGCGAGTCCCGCCATTTTGGGTTGCATGACGATGCAGTCGCCGTTGTCCAAGCGAACCAATACACGTTTCGCGATTCGTTCTACCGCAACGATCGTCCTGCCACGGGTTCTTTCGGAGAAGGCGTCTGCGTTCGGAGTTCTCTGAATCGGCCGATATGGAATTTCAGGAAACTCGACGTGCTCGATAACGCCTCCGATAAGGGGCACAAGACCTCGCCGCATGGTTTCGACTTCGGGTAGTTCTGGCACAGCGGTTTCAGATACGACTTTAGGTAGATTGCGAACGTGGATAGACACTCTCTGGGTCTACGAGTCGTGTTTGGTTCACGACCAATCCGTCGGCGGTACAGGTTCGGAAAAAACAGGATGCATAGCCCTCGTGACAAGCGGCTCCGTGCTGCTCCACCAATAAGAGAATGGTATCCGCATCGCAATCGATCCGAATTTCAAGCACCTTTTGTCGATGGCCGCTTTCTTCGCCCTTTCGCCATAGCTTACCCCGGGATCGGCTGTAGTAGGTCGCTTGCCCGGTTCGGCGAGTCTCTTGGAAAGCCTCTTGGTTCATCCACGCGAGCATGAGAACCTGATGCGTTTGGGCATCTTGTGCAATAGCTGGCAAGAGCCCATTGCTACCTCGCGCGAAATCGGGCTCGCGGATTTCATTTTGAAACTGATTCACTGGTAGGGTCGCTTGAGAATCTCTTGAGCGAGGATGGCGAGTCGCAACGTTTGCGGATTGCGCAATTGATCTTTGAGATCACCCGAGGTGAGGCTTCTTTGCGTAGGAGTGATGCTGGCTGCGGTGGGTGCCGGAGCGGAGCTGGGACGCAGATTGCTCTTGCCGCTTCGCTGCAAGTCACTGCTGAAGGCCTCCTCGAGATGACCCTCCATACGTTCATCAGCGTATTCGAGGTCGCTCTCGACATGACGTTGTTCGAGAGTCGTTCGGAGGTTGCCGACGGGCGCCCGAGTTTCCTTGACAACATCTGCGACGACGGGGCCTTTGTTGGTCCGTGCATTGGGCGAAGGGACCGATTGCCGAGGCCGAGAGGGAGTTGATTGGGAAGAAGTCGACGGAGTGGTTGGTTTTTGTGACGGAACCTGCCGCGGGGTTGGGGCTTGAGGAGCGGAGGTATTCCGCTGTATTGGGCCGGAAGCACCCTGTCCGGCAGAACCCTGTCCGGCAGAACCCTGCCCGCTATTTGCACTTTTTTGTTGCTGCCGCTTGGCTCGCCGTTCGGCGGCTTGGCGGAGAAAATCATCGAGATTGTCGCTCATGGTTATCCGCTCTGGTTATTATTGAGCACCTTGACGCTGGGAGGCCGAAGGACCGGTCGTGCTGGTACCAGCAATGCTTTGGCGCATTTCGGTATCGGCGGTGATGTTTCGTAGTTTGTAGTAGTCCATGATCTTCATCTTGCCTTGCTTCAACGCATCGGCGATTGCGACAGGGACGTTGGCTTCTGCGGCTACGACTTCCGCTCGACTCTCTTCGATTTTGGCGATCATTTCTTGTTCGATAGCGACGGCTTCGGCCCTTCGACTTTCAGCTTTGGCTCGAGCGACACGCGTATCGGCTTCGGCTCGGTCGGCTTGGAGTCGGGCTCCGATGTTTTCGCCGACATCGATATCTGCGATATCAATCGAGACAATTTCAAAGGCCGTCTGATCATCGAGCCGGCTTTTGAGCACTTCTTTGGAAATCATGTCTGGATTTTCGAGAACGACTTTATGACTCTCGGCAGAACCGATCGCCGATACGATCCCTTGGCCGACTCGAGCGATGATCGTTTCCTCGGTAGCTCCACCGATCAATCGTTGCAAGTTTGCTCGTACCGTTACGCGTGCCTTGACCTTGAGTTGGATACCGTCCTTGGCGATTGCATCCAGGAAAGCCGAGGATGCATTCCGGGGCGGGCAGTCGATGACTTTGGGATACACGCTGGTTTGAACTGCATCGAGTACATCGCGACCTGCGAGATCAATCGCTGCCGCCTCTCGGAACGACAGGGTGATCTGTCGACTCTTGCGAGCGGCGACCAAGGCGCGGATTACTTGAGGGACATTGCCGCGGGCCAAGTAATGGGCCTCAAGTGCCTTGGAGGTCAAGTCTTCGTCTTGGATCCCTGCCTGAACAGCCATGATCTTGCTTCGGACGATGGTCCTCGCATCGACTCTTCTGAACAGCATGCCGATCAAATCGAAGATTCCGACCCGAGCGCCTGTAGTGACCGACTGGATCCACAACCAGAAATATCGATAGAAGACTGCCAAGAAGATCAGGCAGAACACAAAGGCAAAGATTGCCACGACGCTGAGGATTACTGTGACTAATTGATTCATGCTGTTCAACGCGATTTCGAGAAAATGGCTTCGGGACGGTATTGCGGCAAGCTTTGCTGGACTCCGATCAACACTTTGTTGGGTGCGATGGCAGGTGCCAGCTTTGACAACTTCGGTGCACCGACTTGTTAACAATTTTGTGCGATGCGGTTTTGCTGTGTTCGCAAATTGCGACGCACCTGAGTGTAGCAGACTGCAGGTCCAGATGCGATGGATCCGGATCGTGTTGTAGGGGTGCGTCGGGGGCCCGACTGCCGATCGAGAGTGGCTACCAGGGGGGAAGTACCCCTGTACAGCCGCTACAACCTGCACCATCGTTTTGTTTTTTCACGCAGAACGCCTATGTCAGTTGGTATCTGGTGAAGTTTGGCCCCGGCCTCTTTTCCGCAAGCAACCCTTGAAGGTTCTAGGAGAGAGGAAAAAGTACGCCTTTTCCATCTCCGTGATTGGAAAATGTGGGACTTCATGACCGAGGCAACGAAATCCATACCTATTGAGCATGAGACAACTCTCGCCAGTCCGCGAGAGGAGTCGATCGTGCGCGCCGACTTTGAGCCGGTGCAGCTTGCGACCGCGGCAGCACTGCATGTTGCGCTCAGAGCCAAACACGGGCCAGCCGCTGCGCACTCCTTGCGTGTGGGAATGTACGCCACCGCTTGGGGATATGCGTACCGGTTGAGGGACGCACATGTTCATCTATTCGAGATGACAGGTTTGCTCCACGAAATCGGCAAGATAGGGATTCCCGATCGCGTTTTGCAAAAGCCCGACGGCCTGAGCGAGCAGGAGCGTTCCATGATGGAATTGCAACCTCAGGTCGGCATCGAAATACTCAAGGCAGCGGGTGCATCCCAGACCCTTCTCAACGCTATTGGGATCGTCGGTCAAGATTTCTCCGTCCTGCCGAATCCTCAGGCGACCGAGTCCTGGTCGATGGCAGCCCGTTTGATCCGAGTGATCGATGCTTACGACTCGATGACCTCTCGGTCCGCCTATCGTGATCCGAGGAGCACCGAGGAATCGGTTAGCGAACTACTAAAAAATGCAGGATCTCAGTTCGATCCTAAACTAGCTCGTTCCTTCGCCCAACTAGTTCTCAAACCCAATTCGGAAATTGAAGACCGAGTGCAAGAACACTGGAATCAGATGTTCCCGCAGATTGCCGCGAAGTTCCGTTTCCGTTTCGACATCAACGAGCTGCATGCTTCGTTTGATTCATCGAACTCGGTCAGCAACATGAACGACACGTTCTATCGGCACATGCTGAACAATGTCCAGCAAGGGTTGATTTTCATCGACAACGAATTCCGAATCCTGCAGTGGAACAAAGCGACGGCGCAACTGACAGGACAAGCTGGCGAATCGGTCCTGCATCAGTATTGGCGACCGTCCTTGGTGGGCTTTTGCGATCGGCACCGTCAACCGTTGCCGGACCACTCATGCCCGTTCCTCGCGATGCTCTCCTCGGGGGAGCGATCGCAGCAGAAGATGAAGATCCGTCGCGGGGATGGAACCTTTATCGATGTCAAAGTGGAGGTAGTTCCTTTCACGAATGATCGCGGCAAGCTGACCGGCGGGGCAATCATTCTCAACGACATCAGCGAACAGCGCGTTCTCGAGCAGACGATCATTCACCTCAACGAGCGTGCTTCGCAAGATCAATTGACCAAGGTCGCCAATCGAGGCGAACTCAATCGCCAGTTGCCTGGGTTTATCAAGAATCATGCCGACAACGATCCACCCGGTGCGATCATCATCTGCGACATCGATTACTTCAAACGCATCAACGA
>CAYXFO010000065.1:0-14395 GCA_964464255.1 uncultured Pirellula sp. | reverse complement strand
ACGATAAACCATCAGACGCTTGCCGCCTTGAATAAAGTCCCCTGCTTTTAATTGATGCAGCCGGATCGGCTCGCCGTTGACGAACGTCCCGTTGCTACTCCCTAAATCCTTGATGATCGTGTGGCCAGATCCGCACTGAATCTCCGCATGATTGCGCGAGGTTTCGGTATCGTCGAAGTAAATGTCGCACTGCGAATCTCGACCGACTTTCTGAACGCCGTCGCGAAGAGGTATCTGAGTACCTGCCCCTGGACCTCGAATGACGATGAGCATTGCCATGGTCAGGAGAGAACCAGCGGACCATCTTTGCAATGGTCCGGGTTTCCGAAATTCGTGACATGATGGCCGAAGCCATGCGCTAGACTCATCAGCAAACGATTATGCGACACACCCCCTAATTTCAGCGAACGGCCCGTGCGCCACCCTAAACCTCCTCCGAGAACCACGAAAGGAATGTTGTCCAGCGTGTGCGAGTTCCCCTTCCCCAGCTCATTGGTCCAGACAATCGTGGTATGGTCGAGCATTGAACCGGTCCCGCCCGGCTCGGGGGTATCCGCAAGCCGCTGCGCCAAGTGCGCAATCTGCTCACAGTACCACACGTTGATCTTAGTCAATTTCTCGACTGCAACCTCATTCGAATCGGGCTCGTGGGACAAGCCATGGTGATCCTCCTCGATTCCCAGCCATCGCATCTTGGCCTGGCCGACTGAGTTGGTGAATTGGAAGGTGAATACGCGAGCAAAGTCTGCCATCATCGCATGCACCATCAAGTCCATCTGCATTCTCGTCAGGGTCGGGATGTTGTCGTTGTTGTCCTCCACGAGCGGATCGAGTTGCGGCACGGCATGCACCGTCGTAGCACTGCTGGTTTGCAGTTGCCGCTCGAAATCTCGGACCAGCGCAGCATGCTCGTCGAGAAGCCTGCGATCGGAATCGCTCACCCTCGCTTTGATTCGATCCAAGTCGATTTGCAACTCGTCAAGAATGCTCTTGACGCTCTCCTCATCGCGACGTTGACCATAGAGTTTGTTGAACATCGCATACGGATTATCGATAGGGGCGACTGGCTTGTTGGGACCTGCATAGACCATGCGAGTCCATGTATCAGCCCGGTTGGGAACCCCAACCCCAAACTCCAGCGAACCCATACGCGTTTGCGAACCCGGTTGCGACTGAAGATAATTCCTGATCTCTTGATCGATCGATATGCCGCTCGCCCATCCCGCTGGGGTATCCGAACCGCCCTGAATGTTCCCCGGATACAGCTCCGATCCGGTCAACAGACATCCGATCCCGCGCATGTGGTTGTCGCCGTCCCCACGTATACGGTCGTGAACTCCATGCAGGACCAAAAGCCGATCCTTGAACGGTTCCAACGATGCCATGATCCGCTTGAGTTGAAACGTCTCCCCCTCCTCATCCGGCCAGAATGCTGGAGGAACCACGCCATTGGGACTGAACACGATCACAAGCCGTTGCCGCGATGCTCCCTCCGCGCTCCGAGCGATGCTCGAGAGATTCATCAAGAACGGAAGTGCGGCGATGCTGATCCCGGCTCGTTGTGCAAATTCGCGGCGCGATAAATAGTTGGATTGCATGACAAAAAATCGATCGTTACGAAGAATGAATTATTTCAAGGATATCCGATCCGGAGCCGCTTTGCCTCCGAATTCAGGTTTGTATGAAGCCAGGATGGCCAGCGAACGCGCGAGCGACTCGATCGTGTAACCTTCCTGGGCCCATCGCGACTCGACCTCGCCCGCTCGATCCACGCCATATGCAGCGATCGGCTGTTTGACCAAGTGCTGGAACATCTGCCGGACCAGCGAACTCCGGACCTCCTGGGACTGGCTCAAAAAATCGGCAAGATCGCGGACCCCTCGGAACTCGATCCGCTCCCCTTGCGAGGTAATGTATTGGCCGGATGCATCGACTCCTTTACCCAGTTCCTCGGTCCGAAATCGACCCAGGGCATCATAGTTCTCGAGCGCAAAACCGAGCGGATTGATGACCCGATGGCACGACTGACACATCGCTCCGCCGGTCTGCATCGCCACGCGTTCTCGCGTTGTCATCCCCGGCGCGGTCTCCTCAGAGACCGGGATAATCGCATCGACCGGCGGCCGCAACGAACGACCCAATACGCGCTTGGCCAAAAAGACTCCGCGATGCACAGGGCTGCTCGCGTTGTGATACGCGAGACTGCTCATCAGAAATGGATGTGACAAAATTCCGGACCAGCGCTCGCGCGGCATCGCGACTTTCTGAAAGGGTGCGTCCGATGGCAAATCCGATCCATACAAAGGAGCCAGCGAACCGTTGAGATACAAATAATCGGCTGTCAGCAACATGCGCAAATCGCTCTTGGGCTGACTGGCCAGTTCATCGATGAACCATTCCATGCTCTCGCGCAGATCGGATGCGACCTTCGGACCAAACTCGGGATAACGCGCAGTATCCTTAGCTAACTCGCGCGACTGGCTCATCCCCACAAACGATCGGAGAAACCCGCGAGTCTTCTCATGGAACCGAGGATCCTGCAGCATGGTATCGATCAAGCCCGGCAGCGACTCCGGTTCATGGACCTCGCCGCGCGCGGCCATGTCGAGCATCCATTCCTCGGGAAGCGAGTCCCACAAGGCTAACGACAAAGCAGCGATGTTGTTTTCATCGATCGATGGACGATTCCCCGGATACTGAAACTCCGGCGATGTCAGGGTCAAGATGCAGATCTTCTTGACTGCGTTTTCGATGGAGGCACCTTCGAAATGCTGATCGATATACCAACGTTTCTCTTCGTCATTCAATCGATGCCGCAGCGCGACCGCAACCCATCGATGGCACCAATCCCGCACCGCGTCGACTTGATTGGCATCTTTGGATTCATCAGGCATCCATCGCTTCAAATCGGAAGTCAAGCGGTTGCCGATCTCAATCGCTGCAGCGACATTCGCTTCATACCATTCACGAGATATGTTGCGTCCCCGCTCGTATCCCACGCTCGAATCATCGGGTGGGAAAGGAGTCGAACAAATCAGTTGCAATGGCGACCATGTCGGAGACAGATAACGAGCAGCGATCGGCTGACGCAATCCGCCTGGGATGCGCCATTCGAGCGATATCTTCGAGGTCGGCTCCTTGGAGTGTTGGATATCCCATACAAAGCGATAGGGCTGGCCGCCGACAAGGAAAATGGTCGCTGTGTTGAGGCTCTTTTCAAACGAAACGACACTCGCATCAATCAACGGGACAACGTCGTCGTTGATGTATAAATTGGCTCGCAAACTAGCATCGAGATAAAATTCGTAGGTCCCGGTGTAGGGTGCGAAGATCGAACCGTCCCATCGGACCTGCCACTTCTCATGGTCGACCTCAGGGACCGGCTTTCCGTCGCCCCAATCGAATGCCAACTGAGAGTCGACCCGCTCTTCGACCTGCTTGTGGTCTTTGCCCCAGTCCCCTTGATGGATCTTGCGTTTCAAGCCGCGAGCCTCCGTCCATCGCTCCGGTCGATGCTTGAACGGAACCATCAGATCGAGTACCGACCTTCGGAATTGATCGACAGTCAAATGACTCAATTCAATTTGCGGAGGGGCATGCCGCAACTGGGCAAGGGGTGAATAGAACTCGTGATGAACAAACGTTGCAATCGCTTTGGAGTCCTCGAGCGATAAACTACCCGGCGCATCCTCGGGCATGGTCTGCTGGATCGTGTCCGCCAATTCCAGCACCGACAGATCTCCGCGAAGAGCTTGATCGTGCTTTTCAGCAACACCGGTCCCCATCTCGCCGTGACACGAAACGCACCGCGCAGCGTAAAGGGCTTTGCCCGTTTCGAATTCTTGAGCCGTGGCGGTCGAAATGGCTAGGCCGACTGCCAGCATCGCGACAGCTATTGCGGGTGCAAATGAAGATCGCATGGTTGTTTTGGTAGGCGACTCCCTCGGGAAGGAATGATCTGGGAGCCTGAGGTGGGATGCCTGGATTGTCGATGCAAGAGTATCGGCTGTCAAGAAAACGATAGATCACGGAAGAACCGTCAGAACGGAGCGAACCTGACCGGCTCGGAGAATCTTTAACGAATTTCCGGTTCGTGCGGCTTGTGCGACCGCTCGTGCCTAGCCTTTCACGATTGCTGGCAGTCAATGTTTCCCCAGGGTTTATCCCAACCCGACGCGTGAGCGAGGGAAGCACAAGGGAAAACGCTGATTGTCGGGAGTTGCTCCACGGTTTTCTTGACTTTGCGAATACCCCCCGTACCATAAGAGTTAGGCCGCGAGCGGAGCGGGCGCGGCCACGACGTCGATTTCTGCCTTGGCATGCATCACACACTCTTGCTGGCGAAACGGGCCGTGCCGTTTGCTCGTGTTTATGCAACCGCATGCAATCGTTTTACTTTTCAGCTATCGGAGAATGAATATGAAATTCCATCGACGGACCGTTCGAGGATTCACCCTGGTGGAACTCCTCGTGGTCATCGCAATCATCGGCGTGCTGGTCGGCCTCCTGCTACCCGCCGTGCAAGCAGCACGCGAAGCAGCACGAAGAATGAGCTGCTCAAGCAACATTCGGCAAATCGCGATAGGTGTCACCAACTTCGAAACCGCTCGCAAGCAGTTGCCGGGAAACTATGGCGATTTTTCCTCAGCGGGTGACATTCTCGATGAACCAACCGTTGTCGGAATCACTCAGATGTCTTGGATGACAAACATTCTGCCATATGTCGAACAGGAAACACTCTACCGCACAATAGCTTTAGGAGCGGATGTCAGTAACAACGCAACGAATGCGGCGGTTGCACAGACAAGAATACCCTTGTACAGATGCCCCAGTGACACCACACCCTCGCCACTTGGCAGTCGAGGAGATAGAGCGGCTAGCCCACTCGGGTTTGCAACAACCAGCTATAAAGGGGTATCCGGTAGCAATTGGGTTTTTAGCACATCCACCTACCCACCACCTACTGTAGGTACACCAGATGCGGTCTTCCTGTCGGATCCGTTCCTGATCAATAATGGAAATAACTTTGGCAACGGTAACGGCATTTTCTACGCCGGATACACAGGAGTGAACCCGATGCGGCGTTCGACCCCCCCATCTACTGCTTTTGCTGCTCCAGGCAGACCATGCAACACATTGGTCGCAGCAATCAAGGATGGCCTTAGTAACACGATGATGGTTGGTGAGTCCGTTGGTCTCTATAACCGCGATAACTGGTGGTTCTACTTCAAGGGCAGTGTCGCGACGACTTGGATTCCACTCAACGATTCCGCTCGTTGTGCAGCAGGTACAGGCCAAGCACCAAGAAAGGCTCTCGAGTTATGCTTCGAAGACTGGCAGAACAATTTCGGGTTTACGAGCGATCATGCAACTGGCGGTAACTTTGCTTTTGCTGATGGTAGTGTTCGGTTTATCGCCAATGTTATCGATCTCCGAACCTATCGGGCGATGGGGGCGATTCAAGACGCACAAGTCATCACAATCCCCGACTGAGTCATCCGTAGATTGCCATTACAAATCTCTTAAACCGGAGTTCCTGTGAGCTCCGGTTTTTTGTTTCCCTAATGAAAGCCTTGTACTCTTTCGAAGCCGATCCCATTGCGTTGGGAGTCACGGATTACGCGCTTGGCTTGATGTTTGTTTGAGGGTTGCCGAAGACTCGGTCGCGGTAGATGCGGAGGCCAGCCAATCCGTGGTACAAGCCGCCACATTCGAGTTCTTCGTCTTTAGCGGCCTCGAGCATTTCGCAGAGCCTGCGCACACTCTTTTCGACCCATGGCTGACGCAATTCGTCGCGATCGAGCGCATAGGCGAGGACCTCAAGCGTATGGCCGGTGGTGCCGATTCTCGAACTGAGATCCGAACTCGTTCCGGGGCGGGTGGTGTAGTTGGTTGAAAACGTTCCGTCCGAGTTCTGGTAACGCCGGATGATTTCGATCGTATCCTTCAGCTTTTTTTGCGCTTCCAACCATCCACCGGTGAAGCTCTGGTTACGACGCTTCCAATAATTGACCGCATGGGCCAGACCCATGGCTCGATGCATGCCACCACAGGGGCTGGTCGTTAAGTCCTGCTTGGCCTCAAACGAGACCAAGGGTTCCAGCGTCCATGTCTTGCCATCGGCGGCCTTCCACTCGTAGTCGTCCGGAAACAAATTCGTGAGAGCGATCAGGGTCCAACTGTATTCCCGGTACGGATTGTTGGGGATCTCCCATTGAGCCGTTCGCGCCCAATCCTCGAGTGTCGCCTCGCCGCCATCGATCTGGATCGGCAGATCGAGAGGCGGTTTGGTCTGGGACAGATAGCCCAGAAACTGATCCACGTGCCCCTGCC
Organism: uncultured Pirellula sp.; assembly: GCA_964464255.1. Classification (GTDB taxonomy): domain Bacteria; phylum Planctomycetota; class Planctomycetia; order Pirellulales; family Pirellulaceae; genus JBKCUI01. The sequence continues at coordinate 8,062 of CAYXFO010000065.1, read as the reverse complement.
CTTCGTAGCTTCCTGCCTGGACGGTGGCATTGACCATCGGTCGATTGGTGGTTGGGTGTTTGCCGACAACGGCCAAGTCCCAGCCTCGCATGGTTCCACCATTGAGCAGATGCTCAAAGGCGAGTACGCGATTGTCGCCCACTTGCAACGGCAGATCGAGGCCGTATGCCACCGAACCGTGGGCCACCTGCCAAGCTGCATTACGCTCGGTCGACAGAATCCGCCGGTCCCGATTGTAGGCAAGTGTCTTGTCGATCAAATCCCGAAGGGCATCGGAGGCTTGTGCAGTAGAGCTTGCCCTGGTCGCTTCCGGCGCGGATGGCACAGGTTTTTCTCCCTGGCATCCGATCCAGGTCGAAACCAGAGCCATTCCACCTCCGATCAACCATGCTCTACGCAGCGGATCGGCTTTCCCGGCCCCCCGGCGCATGTTTCTTGGCATCTTTACGCGTTCATTCATGATTCCACGAAGTGTAATCGCATTGCCTCTATTCGTCATGCCACGATCACCTCTGCCGCAGCCCCTGCCTAATACGTGCCACCCACCTATCGACCTCCCTTCACCCGCGAGTGGGGACCGTCTCCTGCGTTAGGTGCCACCCACTTTTTGGTGGGGGAGGCGTCCTGGCTTGGCGAATTTCGTTTGCTCCATTATCGTTCTGCCATGGTTTTCTCATGGGCCCGCACGGCCCAAGGCAAATAGTCCGCTACTATTCGGGGGGGTAGAACCGATGGGAATGGTGGAACTCGGAGTCAATATCGATCACGTGGCGACCGTGCGCCAAGCACGACGGACCGTAGAGCCCGATCCGGTGGCTGCGGCTGTGCTCGCGGAATTGGGCGGAGCCGATAGCATTACCGTGCACCTGCGAGAAGACCGCCGGCACATCCAGGACCGCGATGTACGGATCCTGGCCCAGACTATCCGCACCAAGATGAACTTCGAACTGTCGGTCGCCCTCGAGATCGTCGGAATCGCATGCGAAGTCCGTCCCCACCAAGCGACCCTCGTTCCCGAGAAACGTGAAGAAGTAACGACCGAGGGAGGCCTCGACCTGCGACCACGATCGGCTCCCCTGCTGGAGGCTATGCGACGACTGCAAGACTGCGGTATCTCGATCAGTTTGTTCATCGATCCGGACCCTGAGCAAGTCGAAATCGCTAAGGAATTAGCTGTCGATGCGATCGAACTGCACACCGGCAAATACGCTTCTTCGCACGGCTCGCAACAAAAGCTTGAGCTATCGCGTTTGATCCATGCCGGTCAACTCGCTGTCGATTTGGGACTCCGACTCCACGCTGGCCATGGGTTGACCTACACCAATGTCCTGCCGGTAGCCTCGATCCCGAGCATGTTTGAACTGAATATCGGACATAGCATCGTATCCCGAGCCGTCTTGGTCGGAATGCAGCAAGCGGTCTCGGACATGAAGCGATTGCTGGTGCAAGCCTAACGCTTGCTCTTGCAAGCACAACGAGGTCTCGATGTCGCAGACACACAATACTGAGCCAGAACGATCAGCCCCGAGTTGGCAGATCTTGCTACGTCGCTATCAGACCACATTGATCGCAGGGATCGCGGTACTGGCAATTCTCATCCACTTGATTCTGCGCTATTTGGGTGCCGTATCGCCAATCCTCGATATTCCGTTGTGGGTTGCGTTGGTTCTGGGTGGCATTCCGATGGTTTGGGAATTGGCAAGCAAGGTTTTCAAGATGGAGTTCGGTGCCGATTTTCTCGGTGGGATATCGGTGATCACATCGGTACTGTTGGGAGAATATCTTGCTGGCACGATTATTGTCTTGATGCTTTCGGGTGGCGAAGCCCTCGAAGCCTACGCAATGGCCAACGCGAAGAGCGTCTTGGCCGCGCTCGCGAAACGGATGCCCAGCACCGCACACCGCCAAAGGGGTTCGAATCTTGAGACCGTTCCTCTGGGATCGATTTCTGTCGGAGATGAATTGGTGATTTTCCCTCATGAAGTATGCCCCGTCGATGGTCGCGTCACGATGGGCCATGGAGTCATGGACGAATCTTATCTGACTGGGGAACCGTTTCGCATCACCAAGACCATCGGTTCGGATGTGATATCGGGGGCGATCAATGGAGAGACCGCGCTCACCGTGCAAGCCGTTCGCCCTCCCTCCGATTCGCGCTATGCAAAGATCATGGCTGTGATGCGCGAGTCGGAACGGACGCGCCCGACCATGCGCCGCCTGGGGGATCAGATCGGCACTTGGTTCACTCCCGTCGCGCTCGCGATCGCTGTCCTAGCATGGTGGTGGTCCGGGGAAGCGACACGGTTTCTGTCCGTCCTCGTTATTGCGACCCCTTGCCCGCTCCTATTGGCAATCCCTATTGCGATCCTCGGGTCGATCTCGCTGTGCGCGAGCCGCGCGATCATTGTCAAGAGCCCCGTGGCCCTCGAACAGATCGTGCAATGCCGCACTGCGATCTTCGACAAAACAGGTACCTTGACCTACGGCGAACCGACACTTACGGAACAAATCGTTGCACCGAAGTTCTCTCGCCAGAGAGTGCTGGAATTGGTCTCCAGCATGGAGCGGTATTCCAAGCATCCGCTGGCTAAAGCGATCGTCACTGCGGCTGAACTCGAGGGGATTCGGGGGCTCCAGGCTAGTCAGGTCAGCGAAGCGCCCGGCATGGGGCTATCGGGGATCGTCGATGGCCAAGGCGTGCGAGTCACCAGTCGCGGTAAAGCCCAGGCCTCCGATATTCAGGGCCTCGAACATATGCCTCCGATCGCTGGCGGCTTGGAATGCATCATCGTGATCGATGGGGTCTTTGCAGCCGCGTACCGCATGCATGATGCACCTCGCTCAGACAGCCGCGCCTTTGTGGAACATCTGTCGCAATTTCATGGCATCGACCGAGTCATGATCCTGTCGGGGGATCGAGAATCGGAGGTTCGTTACCTCGCGGAACAAGTCGGCATTCGCGAAGTGCTTGCACAACAGTCTCCGGAACAAAAACTGCAAATCGTTCGCGAAGCAACTGCAGCCGCACGTTCGATCTACGTCGGTGATGGCATCAATGATGCTCCGGCCATGATGGCGGCAACGGTTGGGATTGCCATCGGCGGAACCAGCGATGTCACCGCCGAGGCAGCCGACGTCGTGGTCATGGACAATACGCTCAAACGGGTCGATGAGTTTTTGCATATCGGCCGGCGCATGCGAGCCATCGCGCTCCAAAGCGCGCTCGGAGGCATGGCTCTGAGCGTCATCGGGATGTCGCTGGCCGCCGCAGGATGGCTATCTCCCGTGGGTGGTGCCGTGGCTCAAGAAGTGATCGATGTTCTTGCTGTACTCAACGCCCTGCGCGCCGCCTGGCCCCCGCGATTGATATCGCATATTTGAGGGGGGTGGGATGGGCCCGTTCATTCATCTAACTTGGCTCGCCAAGCAACGAACCGATCGAACCACGACTGAATGGTTGCTCGCTGGGCGGGAGTTGTGGCGAGTTCCAAGGCGATGTTGACCTCGCGTCTAGCTTCGGCTCGTCGGCCGTCCCCGTGAAGTTGCATTGCTTGGACCAAGTGTGCCGTGGGGAGTAGGGGATTGATGCTCAGCAGTTCCCGGCAGTCCTCCTCCGCCTGATCCCAACGCCCTAAGCTTACGGCGGTAAACATGCGTTTCGCTCGATAGTCGTGTGAGCGAGGTACTTGGCTAATCAGTTGGCTCAGGATCTCGAGCGCGAGTTCAGGCTGCTTGTTGGCATCGGCCAAACTGGCGACTTGCGTGAGGAGTTTTTCATTGCGAGGCGACTGCTTGAGCCCGTCTTGAGCAACCGCGAGGGCTTTCGGCATGTCGCCGCTCAGATTCTCGGCTTCGCTCAAGGCCAACCATGCATCGACATCTTCCGGCCATGTCTTGAGTGACTCAGCAAGCTTGGTTCGAGCCCTCTCGAGCGCCTCTCGTCGATACGTCGATGTGGGTGACTGCCTAGCAGAAAATCGCGAGAGGGCGATCCCCAGATCGCGATCGATCTCCGAATCGTTCAATCCCTCGCGAGCATAAGCAACCAGTGGAATATCCGATGCACTGAAAGGATCTTTGGCGTCTGCAGCGCTCGGGTCTCGACGAATGCGGTGATCGGTCAAACTCGTGTGCGGAATATTGGAACTCGTACTCTTTGGCATATGACAAGCGATGCAACTGTCGTTCTTTGATTCACGCCTCTCCAGTGGAGCACTGCATCCGCGATCGACGTGGCAATCGATACACTTTTGGTTGTAAAAGGAATCAGAGACCTCGGGCTCAGGGGACTGGTGCGGATCATGGCAACTCGTGCAAAGCAACTTACTGCCGTTCTTTGTCATGCACTTCGCTAGGACGGATTGATCGAAGTGGCTGACGGCCTTGTTTCGAAACGGTGCACCGGGATGAGCAAGGAACGCCGTCGCAAACTGTTCGAAGGGCAATCCCGGACGAAACTCGCTCTCACTTCGCCCCCGTCGAACCACTCGTTCTTTGCCGCTGAGATGGCATTGGGCGCAAATCGACATCTGCAACGCCTCCGACAGATGGGCTGGATTGACAATCGATGTGTCGATTTCGCCCTGAGCGAAATCCTTCCAGGTGCCATCCCTCTGCTCATTGACATGCAATTCCCCCGGTCCATGGCAACGTTCGCAACCGATAGCTAGCTGGGTCGTTTGCAACGGTTCGTGATATCGGTTTACGGTATCGGCGATCGCGGTATGTTGCTGGACATGGCAATACAAGCATTCGGAAACAATCGGACGCTGGGTTGCAAACCCTAAATCGAATCCGGGGGATATATCCCAGCGATGATTCGAGGAGTACCAACTTATTGGAGATTGCCAAACGGCGTCCCCATCGATGGACAAGTAGGAGCGACCACGCGTCCCAGAACCGATGGCGACTTGCGCGGGCACTACCATCGCTGGTAACGTGGTTCCATCGGACAGAGTAGCCTCGACACGATGTAGCAGTTCTTGGTCGCTTCGAACAACACTGAACTGATAGGGTCCTTGGCGAAAAGGATTTTTGGCATCGGCATCATACTTCTCCAAGGTATCGGAACCAGCAACGATCGCGGATCGCCCCATCGGATGGTTGTGATACGTTCCGCAAATCGCATCGTGACATTCCGCACAAGCAGTGTCGCCAACGTACCGGACATCCGAGCGAGTATTGCGATAGATCGATTGGGACGAAGGGGGCTGTTCCTCGGGATTCGGTTCCTCAAGCCGGGTCACCTGTGCCCCTCGTTGCGAGAGATCAAACAAATACCAAGCAGCGGCCGCAAGTACCGCCAAGCCCAGTAGAGCGATCAACCAATTTCGCATGGATGGCACACAGCCTTCAAGGATTCAGAGTGAGAAATATCGTCAGCTTAGTATAACCGATCACTGAACACTTCCAAAATCGGTGGTTCCCTAGCCCGAGCGGCCAGGATCCGATGGCGTGCGTTTCATCCACTCGCCGATCGAACAGGCGAGCAAGATGGTAAAGGCGGCGATCAGAAAGACAATCGCGGCCGTGCATAAGCCTCCCTTGAGGATCAATGAGATCGTGTTGGTGCGGATCCCTTGAACTAAGTCGGGCCAGAGATTGGAGTGGATCAACTGGGCCCCGGCAGTGAAGGTCGTCAATACGATGAACAGCATCGGGATCGCGGTCACCCAGGCATATCGACCTCTCCCTTGACGAAACAACCATGTCGTGACGACACACAACGCGATACCCGCCAAAAGCTGGTTGGCGATCCCAAACATCGGCCAGATCGTCTGAATCGAGCCGGTCCAGATCAATCCTCCCCAGCCGAATGTAACCAAGGCTGAGGTCAGCCAAACTCCCGGCCACCAATCCATACGACGAAAGGCAGGAGCCACATTCCCGCAGATCTCCTGAAGCAAAAACCTCGCGATCCGAGTCCCCGTATCGATGGTCGTCAAGATGAACAACGCCTCGAACATGATGGCGAAATGAAACCAGTATTTCACCAAACCATCGAGGGACACGGCGCTCGTCACTTTCGCGGTGGCATCCGACATGATCTGTGCCATCCCCACAGCCAACGTCACTGCTCCACCGGTACGACCTCGCAAGGTCTCTCCGCCGACTTGCGATTCGATGCGATCAAGGTGATCGATATCGGCATGCATTCTGGTCAACGTATCCGCGTACTTCTCTACCTTCGACAGATCGATATTGATCGCCCAGTAATCACCCTGGGGCATCGCTGCAGCCGCGATCAAGGCGCACACAGCAACCATCCCTTCCATCAACATCGAGCCGTATCCAATCATGCGCAAATCGGTCTCGGAGTTGGCCATCTTGGGCGTGGTCCCCGATGATACGAGCGCATGGAAGCCAGACACCGCTCCGCACATGATGCAGATGAATACAAACGGAAAGATGCCGCCATTGAAGTAGGGCCCCCCTCCCCATGCAAAGTATTCGTTGACAGCTGGCGCATGAAGCTTGGGATTGGCGAGCACGATGCCGAGCATCAAGACGATGATCGTTCCGATCTTCAGAAAGCTCGACAGGTAATCGCGTGGGCACAGCAACAACCACACCGGCAAAACCGATGCGATGAAACCATAAACGCAGATCGCGATAATAATCCCTTCACGGGAAAACAGGAAATAGGGCTCGGCCCATGAACCGGGAACCCAACTCCCGACGAACGTTGCCAACAAAACCCCCGCACCCCCGAGCACTGATGCTTCGACCACACGCCCCTTTCGCAGCCGATACATGTACAGCCCAACCAACAGAGCGATCGGAATCGTGCACGCGATCGTGAAGGTCCCCCACGAACTCCCCCGCACGATCTCCATCGACTTAGGTGGGACCTTCAGTGTCTCATCGGTCAAGTCACCCGCGACCAAACCCGCTGAGGGTACCTCGATCGTAAAGGGTTCCGATCGCTTTACCGACGAACCGCTCGGGAATCGGACCGTTGCTCCGCGAGCAACCTCGATCCTCTCAAGCTCTGCACTGACCGGCGCACGCACCAATGCCTTCGGTGACTCAATCACACTGCCCGGTGCTAGCGGAACTCTTTCCCCGCCAAGAGCCTTGACCACCACCACTCCCAAGCCCGCCAGTGCGATGATCACAATGAACAGGATGGCGATCGAAATCAGCATCCCCAGCTTGGGTCCCATCATTTCCCGAGCAATTTGCGCCAGCGATTTTCCGTCATGACGCACGCTGGCGGCAAGCACCAAAAAATCTTGAACCGCTCCCGCCAGGCAAACTCCGATCACCAACCAGATCAGCCCCGGCATGTATCCAAACTGAATCGCCAAAACCGGACCGATCAGCGGCCCCGCTCCGGAAATAGCCGCGAAGTGATGGCCGAACAAGATCCATCGATTGGTCGGATGGTAATTTTGTCCGTCATTAAGCCGATGCGCAGGGGTGACGCGCCCTGCATCGAGCACCGCAACGCGAGCCGCCAAAAACACGCTGTAGTAGCGATACGCAATCGCCATCACCGCCACGACTCCCAACAGCAATGGCATCGCGTGCATAAGGATCGTCAATTCCGTAAGCAGGAGGATTAAATAAACTGTGCGGGTCGCTTGCCCGGGACGGGTATGTAGGTACAGTATGAAGCCTGTAACGCGATATCAGCTTAGCATTTGCGTTCCCATCGTTGGACGTTTGTCCGCAGGAATCAGCAACGATTTCGGCAACTCGTCCAGACGAAGAGGAGTCGGGGATCAACAGTCAGCAAAACCGGTTCTATGACCGAAGGGTAGACGGTCGGGGATTCGGAAGTTGTGGCCGTGAATCATTCCCGTGGATGCGGATGCGAGTTGTGCGTGGGTGTTTCGAGTGTGCGCTCGGACCCATGTACCTTCGACGAGGAAGCCCGGGGGTAGGCGGTACCCAGTTCGTATAGTTCCCTTGTTTAGAGAGTGTTAGCTGAATGTCTTCGGAAAACAAATTCAAACTCGAGTACATTTGGTTGGACGGGTATCTACCCGAACCCAATTTGCGTAGCAAGACGAAGGTCGTCGAAAAAGAACCCAGCAGTCTTTCGGATCTTCCCATG